>NZ_JBELQB010000011.1:0-141784 GCF_046000485.1 Flavobacterium rhizophilum | reverse complement strand
CCTTTACCTGCTACGGACTACTGGTTTAGTGTAACCTACCGCGAACTTGTAAACGGAGAACCTGTAGAGAAAGAGTTTAAGGCTCACTTCTCACTGAAGAGATAATATCTTTAACAAACTATAAACACAGAAAAGGCAGCCAATTGGCTGCCTTTTCTGTTAACAATAATTTAAGGTTTGATTTATGATATATTGTTAAATTTGAGTTGAATCAAAAAATCAATATTGACATGGGAAAATTTGTTAAAAAAGTAGCCAAGAACGGAGACTTCTATTTTAACCTGAAAGCAGGTAATGGTGAAGTGATTTTATCAAGCGAAATGTATAAAAGCAAAGCGTCTTGTGATAATGGGATTTCATCTGTAAAAGAAAATTCACCAAGTGATGAAAGATATGACAGAAAAACGGCTAGTAACGGTAAACATTATTTCAACCTTAAAGCCAGAAACGGACAGGTAATAGGGAGTAGTGAAATGTATGAATCAGCAGCCGGAAGAGATAAAGGTATAGAGTCTGTTAAAAAGAATGCTCCTGATGCTTCGGTAATAGAAGAGTAAGAAATTTTTAAGGCTCAAAAGCGGTGTTGTTTTCTATTTAACAACACCGCTTTTTTATTTATTTTTTAAATAAAAAACATATTTATAAAAGTAATCCTGTTAAAGTATTGTTAACATTTTTATTAACAGATTTTACTTTGTTTATTTAAAAAATAATTTTTTTTTCATATTTATTTTGTTAAATATTTAAAATATGTTTTTAAAGTAATTGTTAAAATTAAACTTTAACAAAGTCATATTGCATCTAAAAAGTGTTTTTTATCGTATTTAATGACTGTTTTGTCGATTTGTTTTTTTGATAAGAATTTGTTTACATAGGTTTATTCTTGAAAGTTGAAATTCGCCAAAAACATCAACTAGAAATGCACGACCCTTTTGTAAAAAAATATTTACTATTCTACTTTTTTGTAGTATGGATGGGATTTATTGGCTGCGCTAATGCGCAGATAGTAATTTCTACTCCATCTATAGGGTTTACACAGGCATGTGCTTCATCTACTTTCAATAGTTATAATTTCTCATTTTCATTCTTTCCTCCGGCAAATCTTGGTCCGGGGAATCAGTTTATAGTTGAACTTTCTGACAATGCAGGCAGTTTTGCCAGTCCTACTACAATAGCTACATTAAACAATACTACATCTCCTGTTTTAAGTAGTTTCGGATTACCTACTACAGCATATGGCGAGGGCTACAGGATTAGAGTTAGGAGTACAAATCCGGTGCAAACAAGTGCGCCGAGTAATGTTTTTGCTGCTTACTATGCAATACATAACCAGCCATTTGCTATAAATGGTAATGTGAGTACAGTTAGTTTGTGTGGAGGAGGTTCTTATGACTTAACTATAGATGATTTAGGAACACCAGCTTCACCGGTTTACTATCCTCAGTTAAACTATATATGGTATAAGGATTATGTTGAGATTCCCGGAGAAACAGGTTCAACTTTAACAGTGACAGAAGCCGGGTCGTATTATGCGGTAACTGATTATGGTTCATGTAGTATGGACTCCTATTCTAATATAGTACAGGTAACGGTCCAGAATTTGCTCACCCCAACCATACAATCGCAGGGGGGACAAACAACAATATGTCCGCCCGGAGGTATAGATCTCACAAGTGTACTCCAGGATCCGGGATATACATATAAATGGTTTAAGGATGATATAGAAATACCGGGAGAAACGGGCTCTGTTTACACTGCTACTGAAGGCGGTGTTTATCATTTAGTGCTAACCAGTAACGGATGTGAGTTTGAATCGAATGCTATAACACTTGATTCTAATGACTTTACATTAGATATAGATCCGTCTGTTACTACTTCAATAATACCAGGGGAAACATTAACCCTTACTGCAATTACTGACGCTAATTCTCCAACTATAGAATGGTATAAGGATAATGTGCTGATTGCCGGACAAACAGGGCTTACACTTAATATCACTGAGCCGGGAGAATACAAAGTTTCGGTAAACCAAACGACCCCATGTTCAATCACGAAAGAAGCTACGGTAACTATTGAATATCCTACAGATTTTGATTTATTAATACAAACATCTGCATATACTTCGTGTGTAAGTACATCGGTTAACCTATCAATATTCCAGTTTGACGCTACGCTTTTGAATGGAATAGTGAATTTGGTAGGTAATTCATTAGGGTATAGTTATCAGTGGTACAAAGATGGTGTAGCAGTTGCAGGGGGTACAAACACGACATTAGCATTAAACGATCCGTCGCTAAACGGTAGTTATGTACTAAAAATTACCCTGCCGGGTTATGGTGTTTTGGTGTCAAACACTATTAATATAAACTTGGGAGTTCCAACTCCGGTTATTTCCGGTAATACCACATTATGCGAAGGAGGTACTGTTTTATTTACTTCGAGTATTAGCAGTGCAGGTTATACTTACCAATGGTACAGAAACGGGATAGCTATACCCGGAGCAACAGCTTCGACTTATACGGCTGATGCCGAAGGAGGCTATTATCTTAGAGTTACAGGAGGTTCATGTTCACAACAGTCTAATTCACTATCATTAGTTCAGGATGTAATTACGGTTAGTAGCAGTAATCCTGTTGTAGATGTAATTCTTCCCGGAGAAACAAAAGTACTTACGGTTACTACCGATGCTAATGGCCCTCAATATGACTGGACCCTTGATGGTAGCCCTATTGCAGGTACAACAGCAACAATTAATGCAACACAGGCTGGAGAATATATAGTAACGGTAACGCAGCTGGCAGGTTGTACTGCAACAGCTCAGTATACCTTTACACTTGAAGCACCTACCAGTTATGATATTACAATTAATCCTGAAGCAGGTTATATAGCCTGTACGAGTACATCGGTTACGCTTGATATAAGCAGCTTTACAGGAACAACCACTTCGGGTACGGTTGCGGTAACAGATTTTGGTTATACTTATCAATGGTATAAAAACGGTGTTGCTGTAGCAGGAGCTACCACAACAAGCCTTACCTTAAACAGTGCATCAGAAAATGGTAACTATTATTTAGTAGCGACTCTGCCGGGATATGGACCTGTAACTTCTAATACAGTAACAGTAAATCTGGCAGTACAAACTGTTACTATTACTGGAGGGACAACTATTTGTGAAGGATCGACTACTGTATTAACCTCCAGTTTAACAGCACCAACATATAGCTTCCAGTGGTATAAAGACAATATTGCCATACCGGGAGCTACTGCATATACCCATACGGTAGATTCAGACGGTGATTACTATGTAACCGTGGGGAACGGTACCTGTAACATGCAGTCTAACATTATGACAATAACAACTGAGGTTGTAAACATAACGAGTACCGATCCTGTTTTAGATGTAATAATACCGGGAGAGACAAAAACACTAACTGTTAATACTGATGCCAATGGTCCGCAATACTCATGGACCCGAAACGGAGCACCGATTGCAGGCACTACTTCAACAATCAATGCAACGCAGGACGGCGAGTATGTTGTAACAGTAACACAAACGGTAGGCTGTGCTGCTACGGCACAGTATACTTTTGTACTGGAATACCCAACGAGTTTTAATGTTTCTATAGCTACGGGAGCAGGTTATATAGCCTGTACCAGTACATCAGTAACACTTAATATAAGCAGTTTTACGGCTACAACCACTTCGGGTACGGTAGCTATAACTGATTTAGGATATGCTTACCAATGGTATAAAAACGGAGTTGCCGTTGCAGGTGCTACATCACAAACATTAACTATTAACAGTGCTTCTGAAAACGGGAACTATTATCTGGTAGTAACATTGCCTGATTATGGTCCGGTAACCTCAAATACAATAACCATTAACCTGGCTGTTGAAACAGTTACAGTAACGGGTGGTAATACTATTTGTGAGGGAGCTACTACAGTACTTACATCCAGCTTAACGGCACCTACTTATAGCTTCCAATGGTATAAGGATAATGTTGCCATACCGGGAGCTACAACTTATAATTACACGGTTAATGCCGAAGGTGATTATTATGTTACGGTAGGTAATGGTACCTGTAACATGCAGTCTAATATTGTAAGTATAACGACAGAGGTTGTAAACATAACGAGTACCGATCCGGTTTTGGATATAATCATGCCGGGAGAGACAAAAACATTAACTGTTAGTACCGATGCCGATGGTCCGCAATATTCATGGACCCGAGACGGAGCACCGATTGCAGGCACTACTTCAACAATCAATGCAACGCAGGATGGCGAGTATGTAGTAACAGTAACACAAACGGTAGGCTGTGCTGCTACGGCACAGTATACTTTTGTGCTGGAATACCCAACAGGCTTTAGCGTAACCATTAACCCGGATGCGGGTTATACGGCTTGTAGCAGTACATCGGTGACGCTTGATATTACAAATTTTATAGCCATAACTTCTGAAGGTAATGTACCTGTAACTGACATAGGATATGGTTACCAGTGGTATAAAAACGGAACAGCTGTAGCAGGTGCGACTACGCCAAGCCTTACTTTAAACAGTGCATCCCAAAACGGTAACTACCATTTAGTGGTAACATTGCCTGATTATGGTCCGGTAACTTCAAATATAGTAGCTATAAACCTGGCGTTGACATCTGTTACTATATTTGGTGGAAGTACTATCTGTACAGGTGGTACAACTGTGTTAACATCAAGTTTAACAGCTCCAGCTTATACCTATCAGTGGTATAAAGATAATGTGGCTATAGCGGGAGCGACAGGCTCTACCTATACCGCAAATGCCGAAGGCGATTATTATGTAAGAGTAGGTAACGGTAGCTGTAACATACAGTCTAATGTTATGACCATTACTACCGAATCTATCTCGGTAAACAGTACCAGCCCTGCGGTAGATGTTATATTACCGGGGCAGCAAAAATTTATTACGGTTACTACCGATGCTATGGGACCTCAGTATTCTTGGACAAGAAACGGTGTGCCACTTCCTGAAAATACAGCTACATTGACCGCAACTCAGGATGGTGAATATACAGTAACAGTTACACAAACCATAGGCTGTAACGCAACAGCACAAATGACATTTGTATTGGGCTATCCAACAGGGTTTACTATTACAATAGCACCAGATAATTCTTATTCGGCGTGTACAAGTGCATCAGTAACTCTTAGTGTGTCAAACTTTACAGCAATTACTTCTGAAGGAAATATTGCCATGACCGATTTAGGGTATGCTTACCAGTGGTTCCTTAACGGTGTGGCTATACCGGGAGCAACATCACAAACATTAACGGTTAACGATGCAACTCAAAACGGTAATTACAGGCTACAGGTTATAATGCCGGGATTCTCTGCATTACTATCAAATACAGTATCTATAACATTAAGTTTAGGAAATGTAACTTTATTCCCTAATGGTTTATTATGCCCTGATAATCCTCAGGTAGATTTAACCTGTAATATTTCAGATCCTACCTATACTTATGCATGGTATAAAGACAATGTGCTGGTTTCTACCAATAACAATTCTGTTTACACCGCAACCGCCGAAGGTAATTACTATGTGGTGATAACAACAGCAAGCTGTTCGTTTACTTCAGATACACTTAGTTTAGAACTTAATGACTTTAACCTTATTCCTGACACACCTTTACAGGATGTTATTATCCCAGGGGAGAATAAAGTACTATCGGTAACTACC
The DNA here is from genome assembly GCF_046000485.1 of Flavobacterium rhizophilum. Taxonomy (NCBI): domain Bacteria; kingdom Pseudomonadati; phylum Bacteroidota; class Flavobacteriia; order Flavobacteriales; family Flavobacteriaceae; genus Flavobacterium; species Flavobacterium rhizophilum. The sequence continues at coordinate 136,062 of NZ_JBELQB010000011.1, read as the reverse complement.
GATGCTCTATCTCCTGTATTTACATGGTATAAAGATGGTGTTGCAATACCGGGAGCTTCAACATCTTCTATTTATGCCAACACAGCAGGAGAGTATAAAGTAGAAGTGAAACAGACAGAGGAATGTGATATTGTAAAAGAACTGACTTTTACCCTTATTTATCCTTCAGGATTTAATATTGAAATAGCGCCTGATGGTGATTTTGAGGAGTGTGCCGATACTGCAACTGCTCTGAATATTGTAGTGTTTGAGGCTCTAACACAGGGAGGACCTATAGATATTCTTAATAATAATTATGGTTACGGATATCAATGGTTTATGGATGGAACTCCTATAACAGGTGCTACAGGTATTTCTATAATGGTTTCAGAAAGCGGAACTTACCAGTTACAGGTAACCATTCCTGATTTTGGAGTGGTACCTAGTAATATTATTACAGTTAACCTGGGCTTTATCGCTGAAGTAGTAATTGAAACCGACGATGTATTTTGTGATGAGGGGGCAACTATCAATATAACTTCAAATGTTAATGATAGTACTTACAGTTATGCCTGGTATAAAGAGGGTAGTAGCACAGTAATAGGCACAGAAAGCTCTATAACAGTAGATGAATCTGGTAGTTACTTTATGGAAGTAAGCTTTGAAAACTGTACTATATCGTCAAATATTATTGAGGTTATTCCTTACGACATGTCGCAAATAGCGGTAAGTACAGGTCCGTTTTACGACTTGCCTGAAGGCACAACATCTACCATTACTGCCAGTGGTGCCGAAAGCTACACATGGTATCATAATGGGGTGATAGTTTCTTATGGTCCAGATGTTGAAGTGACCGAAGCAGGTGTTTACACCGTAGTAGCTACAGTAGGTGATTGTGAGGATTCAAGAGATGTAACCGTATCGCTTGTAGAGAATAATGTAATAGCCATACCAAATACCATAACGCCTAATAATGACGGATATAATGACAAATGGGCTTTACCTATTAAATATGTAAATCAGGAGAATGTAGAAATTGTGATATATGCTGCTGACGGCAAAATTGTTTTCAGGGCATCAAATTATATGAATAACTGGCCGGAAAGTGATTTCACCTATGACACCAAGAGTATGGTATACTACTATACTATTATGGAAGATAATGAGATTACAAAGCGAGGCTCTATAACTATTGTTGAATAACGGATGATTAAAAATTACTACTCCTTATTTTTCATATTAGTTTTTATAGCCGCTTTTACAAAGGTAAATGCGCAGGATGCGCCAGTAGTAACCTTTAATGTTCCGTACCAGAATAACTTAAAGTTTAACAGGTTCTTATACAATCCGGCTTTTTCTTTTGTAAGGGAAGATAACACATATGTTTCACTATACCACCGTAACCAGTGGGTGCAGTTTGACGATTCTCCTAAGGTATATATGCTTAGTTATACAGGGAGGTTTTCAAAAAAATCAGGTCTTGGTTTCGGGATATACCAGCAAAACGTGGGGGTAGTGACCAGCTTTGGCGGAGTGGCAAACTACTCTTATAACATAAAGCTTAAAGAACGTATGAACCTTACATTAGGATTTAACGTGGCTTATTATAACAGCGGAGTTAATAAAAACAGAACTGTAACAGGTGAACCAGATCCTATAATTATGGAACTGAGAAACAACTCTCTTGTAAGCATTAAGCCAGGTATTAATTTTAATTATAAAGATTTTGACATAGGTGTTTATGCTGAAAACATGGTAGACTACGATTTCAAATCAGATGAGATGTCGGAGAAGTATACCGATAAGGTGTATTCAGGTCATGTTATGTATACGCATAAAATGGTAGCCATGAGAGATCTTTTTAAAGATAGCGAGTTCAGTCTTGCCTTAAGGGGGAGAATGAGTGAACTGTATGGCTTTACCTTAAACGGTTCGTTACTGGTACACTTTCCAAGGTTGGGGTGGTTACAAACATCGTTAGACGATTACTATGGGGTAGGTATAGGTGCAGGTTTTCACCTTACCAAGAGACTGTCTTTAGGTTATGTGTATGAAAGAACCGTGAAGGAAGGATTGGTAAATCTTGGACCATCGCATGAAATTATAATGTCTTTTAAGCTGAAGGATAAACTGAGCTTAAGAGAACAAAATAAAAAACAGGGAGAGAAAAAGCAGGCAAGTCTTGAGGAACAAGTGGAAGAGTTGGAAGATGAAGTACTGGCTGAAGAGGAAGAAGGGCTTTATGAAACAGACATGGAGAGGGATGCCGATATTGAAAAACTGAGAATGGAACTGGATGATGAGAGTCAGTATCTGTTAGATGCACTGATTAAGGAAGACTCCATAGCTCAAATACATAAAGCTGAGTTTGATAAGAAGGTTAAAAACCTGCTTGATTATGCCAAAAGGGAAGAGGCAGCAAGGCTGGAAAGAGCAAAAACAGAAATGCTGTTAATGAAGAGAGATGACCCGGGAGAGGATGCCGAAGAGAATCCGCAAACGCTGGAAGACCTTAAAAGAGCAAAAAGTGGTTACTATGTGGTTTCCACTCCGCCAGATGCCAGGACAGAAGATGAAGTGATCATTGAAAGATACGAGCGTTTTACCGAAGCAGCTAATGCGTTGGAAAAGAAAAAATCTGAAGGGATAGAGAAGAATCCATACCTGATACATGTTCAGGATAGTTCGGAAGATGAAGTGGAGAATATCAAGAGGAGGGAAAGGAACAATGAAGTAACAGATGGTAGCAACGGAGGCCGAAGAAATACCCGAAGTAATTCAAGACAAACTAGGCAGCCGGCTACAGCTTCAAATCCAAGATATGCAAACAATAACGGCAGATCTAATAATAATTCCTCGGGTAACGGAGGCGGTATAAATCTTCCGTCAGTAGGAGTAGCAGCAGGTGTGACAACAGGAGGTAGAGATAATGGGAATAATGCTAATAGCAGCAGTAATGATACCGATAAGACACAACAGCCTGCAAATAACAATGGTAATGGAAATGAAGGAGAATATGCAGATAACAGAAACCAAAGTCAACAAACCAATAATCAAGGGGAAAATAACACGAACGGTACCCCAAATAATGTGAATAACAGTAATGCTACTGCGGCAGCTACACAGCAACCACAAGCAACCAGGGCAGCAAATAATAACAACGGGCAAGCGGTAACTGCTCCAAAAACGAATAGCAATACTGCAGGTAATAAGCCGGCAGGAAATAATAATAACCAGAATAAAAATACACACTTAACTAATACTAAAAACAATGCAAATGGACAGGGATTACAACAAACAGCTCAAACGAAAAATGCATCAAAAGCTCCTTCTTCTAAATATGTCAGACGAGAAGAAGACCTCAATACAGAGGAGGAGATAAAGGATTACTATGCTGCCAAAACTGATTTAGTAAGGCAGGCACCAAAGAGAAGTGATATATTAACCGTACAGGATGTCGAGCCGGGTTATTATGTTATTGCAAATGTGTTTAGTGAACAGGAAAATACAGATAAGTTCATAAACAGATTGAAGGATAGGGGTATACATGCTGAATATTTTATTAACCCACAGAATAATTTTAGGTATGTGTATCTTAAAAAACATGATAGCTGGAGAGACGCTCTTATTTCATACTACTCAAACGTTAACAATACTTACTTTGATACGGTATGGCTTATGAGCATAAATGTAGATTAATAAGAAAAGACAACTGATTTAATTGTATAAAACCAACTAAAAAACACCAATACAAACACAAATGCATTTAAGAATACACAATTTAAGGATAAAGATCCTGCTAGGGTTTTTACTGTCGTGTTTTGCCATGCAGGCACAGTTAGAGGTACCTTTTACGATAAGGTATCAGGACAATATTAAGGGTGATATTACTCAAATCTCCAATAATATTGTTAACAGGGATAATAGCTCATACGATCCGGAGGATGCTTATCCGCAATGGGGGGAATGGAGTAATTACAATGATAATTATACCATGCGTTATATTGATATTGATGGTGATTCGTCTACTTTCAGTTCGAGTAGCGCAACACTCTCCACTATTACTGATGTAAGCTGTAGTACGGTAGTTTATGCTGCCATGTACTGGTCTGCAACTTATAGGTATAACAGTAGTTCAGGGAGTGGTAGTAGTACCAGGGTAACTAACTTTAATGAGGTAAAATTAAAGTTGCCGGGAGCTGCTAACTATACTGATATTACCGGGACTGTAATTTACGATGGCTTTGGTAGTGCTTCCTTAAATTCAAGCAGTCCCTACGTTTGTTATGCAGATATTACAACTCTTATTGCCGGGCTGGGAAATCCTAATGGTACATACACCGCAGCCAATATACGAGCAACTCAAGGTAGTGTTTCAGGAGGTGTCTCAGGAGGATGGACTATTTTCATCGTGTATGAAAATCCTAATAAGCCGGGGAAATATGTAACTTCTTACGACGGTTTTGCCGGAGTAAATAGTGGGTTGGGAAGTATAGATGTTAATTATACTGGTTTTACAACAGTACCGGCACCGCTACCGGTAAGAGCTAAGTTAATGGCTTGTGCACTTGAGGGAGATAGGGATATTACAGGAGATAGATTAAGATTCAAAGATGCTTCTGAAACAAACTATACTAATCTTTCTAACAATTTAAATCCGTCTAATAATTTCTTCAATAGTAATATAACTTACCTTGATGCAGGTGATGTTGAGCAAAATTTCACCAATAGGGTTCCAAATAGTAGTAATACACTTGGATATGATGCAGATATAATTAATATTAATCAGGGATTAATTCATAATAGTTCTACCGGAGCTAACCTGAGAATCACATCTACAGGAGATACTTACTTTATGTTCTTCAATGCGCTTAGTGTTGATATTATTGAGCCGGATATCCAGTTGGTAAAAACGGTTGAAGATTTAGCAGGTAATGATATAGGTGGTGCCGATGTGAACCTTGGCGACTATTTAGAATATGTAATAAGCTTTCAAAACTTAGGTAATGACGATACAACTTCGTTTACCATTACCGATATACTTCCGAACAATACATATTTTCAGGGTGTAACGTTTAGTCCTGAAAGTGGTATGGATGACAGTAACTATAGTTATGATCCTGTAACAGAAACAATTACTTTCATTATTCCTGATGAACTTGTTGAAGAAAACGATCCTGCTTATGAGATACGCCTTTTAGTTAGGGTGGCAGAAAGTTGTAATGACCTTAAAGATGCGTGTTCTAATATTATCCAGAACAGTGCTTATGCTACTTATCAGGGTGTATTAAACAGTAACGTTATTTCTAACGATCCAAGTATTGCAGGGATTAACGGATGTGGTCAGCCCGTTACAGGTCCGGCAAACTTCCTTGTAGATATAGACGATTGTAATTTTGAACGTACAGTAACTCTTTGTTCTACTTCTGTTGATGTTTCGGCACCAGACGGGTACGACAGTTACGAATGGTATGATAGTGATGATAACCTAATTGGTACTACACAAACCATAACCATAACTGCAGAAGGAGAATACTATGTGATAAATACTGCGGCTGCTCCTTGTGTTTCTACAACAGAACACGTAACGGTAAACAGCTACAGTACCATTATACCAAACCCGGTTATACCATTTGCCGATGAAACACCTATGTGTGCAAATAACGGTAAGGTTATGCCGAATATCTTTTTATGTGGTGCAGATGATGAACAACTAATTGAAACAGGTATTACAGATGCTACAAGTATAAGCTGGCAAAAGCTTGATGAGTCAGACTGTTTATCAGCTTGTAGTACGTGTGGCGATTTACCGTCAGACTGTCCTTGGGTAGGCTGTCCTAACAGTAGTTGGGTTGAAGTTTCTACAGGTCAGGATTATACTGCAGATACATCTGGTCAGTACCGTTTGGTAGTAAACTATGACGGATGTTTTGGTACATTTTACTTCAATGTGTATAAAAACCTACTTGATCCTCAATACACAAAAGAAAATATTGTTTGTGGTAGTGACGGAAATATTACCATTACAAACGTACCTGCAGGTTATGAATATCAGTTAGTAAACCAGAGTACAAATACTGTTATTTATGACTATGCCGATGGTATGGGACCATCATTTGATATTACGGCTTCAGGTATTTATACCGTTAATATCAGGCAACAGGGGGTAGATACCACACCGGGTAATACCTACTGTGAATTTTCTGTAGGAAATATAGGTATACAAAATAATGCTATTAGTGTTAATGTTATTACCGAAAATGCAACGTGTGACGGTTTAGGTAGCATTAGGCTACAGGCGCTAAATGTAGGTCCGCAATATTACTTTGAGATTACAGGTCCGTCAAGTGACTCACATGGTCCTGTAATCGATAATAACCACCTTTTTGAAAACCTTAACCCTGGCACATATAATTATACTGTTACTACAGATGACGGGTGTAGTGAAACAGGTTCGGTTACGATTATAGATGAAAGTGACCTTGATTTAGTAGCATCCGTTTCTCAGAATATTTCCTGTAAAGAGGGTAATATCCAAATGAATGCTTCCGGAGGTAAAACACCTTACATCTATGCTATTTACAGTGAGAATGGTGTGCTAAAAAATCCTACTGCATCAGATTTCCAAACCAGTGTAATTTTTGATGTACTTATAGGTCATGAAGGAGATTATGTATTCATTGTAATGGATGGTAACGGATGTACCAGTCTTTCTAATGAAGTTACCATAATACTTGTTCCTGATGTTGAGTATACAACTTCTGTAAATATGGTGAGTTGTAATGGTGCTAACGACGGATCAATTATATATACCGTTACTAATACTAACGGATATAATGTGTCTTTTGATCTTTTTGATGCTACCGATACAATCATTACATCAAACAATTCGGGTACATTTACTTCACTTGCTCCCGGTGATTATACAGTAGTTTTACGTGAGACTAAAGGAAACAGAACTTGTGAGTTCCCGTTTGACTTTACTATTACTGAGCCAGATCCAATAACAGGAGGTACAGCAGCAGTTACACAGGAGTTTGACTGTACTGTAGCAGGATCTTTAGGGGCTACCATAACAGTAGATACTTCTACAATAGCAGGTGGTACACCAACTTATGAATACAGTATTGACGGAATTACTTTTGGTACAGCAACGAGCTTTACAGGTCTTACAGCAGGTACTTATACTATTACAGTAAGAGATGCTAACAACTGTACTCATGTAATTGATACTATAGTGATTGACCCTGTAGTACAACCGTCAGATCTTACTGTGAGTGCCACTACACCTAGCTGTCCGGCATTGACTTCAGATCTTACTCTTGCTGTTACAGGAGGTGAGGCGCCGTTTAACTACGAGATTACGGCTCCGGCAGCAGCTATAACAAACAACGGAACAAACAATGTATTTACAGGTCTTGCTGCGGGTACATATACCTTTATGGTTACAGACAGTAAAGGATGTACTTACAGTGAAAACTATACAATACAACAGTTAACTCCAATTGCGGTTAACGGTCAGCCTGTAAGCAATGTTACTTGTTTTGGTGCTACAGATGGTACACTTAACTTTAACGTTTCGAGCTTCTCTACAAACTATACTTACGATGTGGTTAATGGAGCATCAACTTCTGTTTCCTCTTCTGCATCGGCTACAAATGCTACAATAGCCCTTACAGGCCTTGCAGCAGATGCATATACAATAACAGTACAGGATAATGTTACAGGTTGTACAGCAACTGCAACGGTTACTATTAGTGCTCCGTCGGCAGCTTTAGCAATTACAAACACTGTTAACCCTATAACCTGTCTTGCAGACGGTAGCTTAAATGTTATTGCTACTGGAGGATGGGGTGGTTATGAGTATACCTTAACGCTACCTGATTCCTCTACAGTAGGACCACAGTCGGGTTCATCGTTTACAGGGCTTACTCAAAACGGTACTTATACCATATCGGTAACAGATGCTAACAACTGTACCGTTACAGATACATTTACATTAACTACACCTGTACCGCCTACGGCTTCAATTTCAGGTTCTGATATTTGTTATGATGCTAATGGTGCTTCACTAACGGTATCGGTTACAGATGGTACAGCTCCGTTCACTTACTCGATTAACGGAAATCCGGATCAGTCATCTAATGTATTTGCCAGCCTAACACCTGGTAGTTATACCATAGTGGTTACTGATGCTTACGGATGTACTGATTCGGTTACACAAACCATAGCACCAACACTTACAGCTATGGCTTCCTTTGTAAAAGGTTTAGACTGTACAGCTTCTCCTGATGCACAAATAACTGTAGCCATAAACGGAGGTACTGCAGCTTATACTTATGAAGTTTCTTCAAACGGAGGTACTACTTACGGTACTTCTTCGGCCGTAACAGGATCTTCAATAAGTTTCCAAACAGCTACTGCGGGTTCTTACAGATTCCGTATTACAGATGCTAACGGATGTGTGGTACAATCAAACATTATAAACATTGCACCGCTTACATTACCGTCTATTACTTCTGCAACACAGTCGCAGGCAGTATTATGTAATGGTGACAGCTCTGGGGCTATTACTGTTGTTGTGGATAACACAACCGGTACAGGTCCATTTACAATAAACGTATATAACGATACTACAGGTACCGATTATGGTACACAAACTACAGGTTTACCTGCAGGTAGTTATACGGTAACCTTAACGGATGATAACTCTTGTACAGATACAGCTACTGTTGTTATCACAGAACCGGATCCTATTACGTTTAATGTCTCTATTGTACCAATTACATGTAATAACCCGGATACAACCTTTGGTGAAATTATAATTGAAAATACAGCTGGAGGTACTGCAGATTATACTTATTATTTAACAAATAACTACGATAGTTCAGTACAGCAGTACTCAACTACACCGGGTAATGAAGACCATACTTTCCAGGTACTTAACTTTGGTATCTATACCCTTTCGATTGTAGACGCTAACGGTTGTACTGTTGTAGATGACAATATTGTAATTGCTTCTCCGCCAACAGATCTTGACATTAGTGTAACACCTACACCGCCAGCAGACTGTTTGTCTGGTGGTACGGCAGCAGTAACAGTTCAGGCAAGTGTAGGTAGTGGTAACTATGAATTTGCGATTTTAGAACAGTTGAATCTACCTTATGTAGACGATCCAGTGAATGACTATCAGCCTGCCAACTCAGGTACAGACACAAGAATATTTACAGGTTTAATTCCTGGTATAGTATACACATTTGTTGTACACGATATAACAACAAACTGTTACTACTTTAAATCGGCTGATATTGCTATTCCGCCATTATCTGCATTAACCTCTACTATTGATACTGTTAATAATGTAACCTGTACAGGTAGTGCCGATGGTAATATTACCTTTACTATAGATGGTTATGCCAGTGGAGCTACTCAGGTAGGCTATGAGGTATATTATGCACAAACGAATACACCCCTTTCACCGGTAGTAGGAGGTACAGTACCTGTATCTGTCGGGCCGGAAACAGTTTCTAATGTTGGACCTTTAGAGCCGGGTACCTATTATATATTATTTACTGAGCTTGACGGAGGTTTAGCAAGTTGTACTAATGCTTCTGCTCAATTTACAATTGTTCAGTCGGCTGAGCTTCTTGAAGTATCGGCCGTGGTTATAACAAACGATAACTGTAATACTAATGCAGGTGTTATATCGGCAACTGCAGAGGGTGGTACGGCACCATACCAGTACTTAATCCAACCAAGTACAGATGCTGCACCAACAGCAGGAAGCGCAGGATGGAGTAGTGCTAACAGCTTTAATGTTGAAGGTGGTACTTATACGGTATATGCAATGGATGCTTACGGATGTATCCAGCCAACTGCTACACCAATAGTTCTTGATACAGATCCTTCTCCGGTAATTGCATTGTCTGTTGTTCAGCAATGTAATACTGCCGAAGGTAATTATTCAATTCAGGTAGACCTTACTACAGCTGGTATGCCTCCATACACTTACAGTTTTAATGGTGGTGGATATCAGGCACAGTCGGGTACTACATTTACTTACGACGGTCTTACTTCAGGAACTTATACGGTAGAGGTTAGAGACGTTAATGGTTGTACTAACCCGCAAACTATAACTATTTATCCTCCATTAAACCTGTCACTGGCAGTTACGGCACAGCCAACCTGTACAACTAATGATGGTGAGATTACGGTAACAGCAGCAGGAGGTTCGGGTAACTATACTTACGAGCTACAGGATTCATCAAACGCTGTAATTGTTGCTGCAAATGCTTCAAATGTATTTACAGGTCAGCCATTTGGTGACTACATCGTGGTTGTTACAGATAGTACAACAGGATGTAGTGTAACAGCTCCAGTTAGCCTTGAAGAGCCTACTCCGGTAGTGTTTACTTACGCTTCACAAAATGTAAGCTGTAATGGCGCAAATGACGGATCGATAGTAGTAACTCTAGATGCTTCTAACGATAATCCTGTTTATACTTATACACTTGATGACGGAACTAATCCGCCGGTAGTACAAAACTCTAATACATTTACAGGATTAGCTGCCGGAACGTATGATATAACGGTAACTTCAGGTAAAAACTGTATTGCTACCGAAACAGTAGTGATTACAGAACCTTCAGTACTAACATTAACTGCAACAGCAACTGATTTTGCCTGTGATGCTACAAATACAGTTCAAACATCGGTAATTACTGCAGCAGTAGGGGCGGGCACAGGTACGGCTCCTTACACTTACAGTATAGATGGTACGAACTTCTTTACAACAAATATTTTTGAAGTTGTAGATAACGGTGCTGTACAAAATATTACTGTTACAGTTAAAGACAGTAACAACTGTACGACAACATTCCCGCTAACAATAAATCCGTTGCCGGAAATAATAGATGTTGTTCCTACACTTCTAACAGAAATAACATGTAACAATGACGAAACAGTTACTATTACGGTAACAGGAGGTTCGGGCGATTTTACTTTTGATCTGCTTCCGTTAGGTTCGCAGGCTTCGGTAACACCGGGCGCCGGAGTATACACAGCAACATTCGACCTTTCTGCACCGGGTAGCTATAACTTCCAGGTAACAGATAACGTAACGGGATGTTATGAAGTTACTTCAACACCATACGACATTGTTCCTTTTGATACTATTGCAGTAGAGGCTACAGCTTCTACTCAGGTTACCTGTTATGGCGGTACTGATGGTACTATCACTATAAACGTAACAGGTTATAACGGAAACTACGACTTTGTAGTGACCGACTCTTTAGGTGCTACGGTAGGTAGTGGCAGTAATACCACAACTACAAACCCTTATATCATAACAGGTTTAGTTGCAGGTAATCATTATGTTACCATTACAGCTACAGACAGTCCTTTCTGTACTGCCGACTCTAATGTGATAACAATTGGTTCTCCTTCAAACCCGTTAGTACTAAACGCTTCTCAAACAGCAAGTGTTACCTGTACAAACGACCAAGGAGAGATTATAGCTACCGCTACAGGTGGTTGGGGCACTTATCAGTATGAACTGGTAAACAACACTACTTCAACCACGGTTCAGGCTTATGCTACAAACAGTACCTTCACCGGATTAGCAGCAGGAAACTATACTGTTTCGGTACAGGATGCCGGAGGTTGTATTGTTTCTCAAACTATTAATCTGGTACAGCCGGCACCTATTACGGCAAGTATTTCAGCTTCGGCAACAGCTCTTCTTTGTAACGGAGATAATACTGCTACCATAACAGCAACATCTGTTGCCGGAGGTGAGGGTATTTATCAGTATATACTAAATACTTATGATGATGCAGGTACTACAATTGTGTATAGTTCAGATGCACAGCTAACTCCTTCGTTTAATAATCTGGGAGCTGGTATTTACAGTATAACTGTAACAGACGGATGGAACTGTGATGTTACTACGGTAACAGTTGAGATTACAGAACCGGATCCGATTCAGGCTTTCCTTAACCTTACAGATACATTAACCTGTACAACAGGTGCAGAGATTACAGTTTCTGCAACAGGAGGTATAGCGCCATACCAGTACAGCTTAGATGGTATTACTTATGATACTACTACAGTATTTTCAGGCTTATCGGCAGGAACGTACCAGGTATATGTAACCGATGCTAATAACTGTACGGCAGTACTTAGTAATGAAGTTACAGTACTTCCGGTACCGCCACTAACAATAAACTTAGACCTTACCAATGCAGTGATTAACTGTTTTGGGGAGTCAACAGCTTCTATTACAGCAAATGTAACGGGAGGTTTAGGTAACTACAGTTATGAACTTCTTGACAGCGGAAGTCTTGTTATCGCAGGTCCGCAGACGGAGAATACTTTTACAGGTCTTGCAACAGGTACTTACTACGTTCATGTGATAAGTGGTGACTGTGAGGAAACTTCTCCGGCAATTAACATCACATCTCCACCGGAATTCATAGCATCGGTATCGCATACAAATGTACTGTGTTACAATGAGCAGAATGGTACTATTACCGTTACAGCTTCGGGTGGTACAGGAAATGTTCAGTATGCAATCTCTCCAAATCTTGACCAGTTTGTAGACACTAATGTATTTACTAATCTTGCAGCAGGTTTATATGATGTTATCGCTCAGGATCAGAACGGATGTTTTGAACTGTTCCAGGTTGAAATTTTAAACCCTGCTCTTCTTGAGGCTTCAATAGATATTGCAAGCCTTGTAAATGAGGTTTGTTTAGGAGATTCTAACGCATCAATCACTGTTAATATAACAGGTGGTACGGGTACTTATGAAATCGCTATAGACAACATTATGGATCCGTCAGATGATATACTCACGTATATATCTGTAACCGGTTCTCAACATACGTTTACTAACTTGGCAGGAGGTACAGCTTATAGTATTCACGTAATGGATACTAACGGATGTGATATCAACCCTGCGTTAGAACAGTATATGCCACCGGGAGTTGATATGACTCCGAGTGCAACTGTAGTTGATAACTGTACCAATAATGTACCGGGTAATGTAGTAACTATTGATTATACTACAACTCAGAGTTTAAATGCAGCAGATATTACATACTCTGTAGACGGAACTACTTATCAGGCTTCAAATACGTTTACTAACCTAGCTCCGGGTACATATACAGCTTATATACAGCATACAAACGGATGTATAAAAAATGTAGACTTTACTATTGATAACCTGTTACCAATAACAATAGATACAGCAACAGTAACTGCTGACGTGTTATGTTTTGGAGAGTCAACAGGTGAGATTACAGTAACTGCATCGGGTGGTACCGGTACACTACAGTATGCTATTTCCCCTGCTTTTGCGTATGGTTCGGCTAATGTATTCGGCAACCTTCCGGCAGGTGATTATACTGTAAGGGTAACGGATGACCTTGGTTGTGAGATTGAAACGACTACATTAACGATAAACGAGCCAACGGCTCCGTTAAGTTTAGACAATGCAGTAACTACCGATGAGGTATGTTACACTGCTGCCGATGGTACTGTTACACTAACCATTAGCGGAGGTACAGCACCATACTCTACAAGTGTTGATTCGAGTAATCCTGCTGATTTTACTCAGGATCAGTTAGTATACACAGGATTAACAGCGGGTACACACACTATTTATGTGACCGATGCTCATGGTTGTGCTATCACACCAGTTGATATAACTATCAATGAGGGTGTTGATATGACACCAAGTGCAGATATTGTTGACAACTGTACCAATAATGTACCAGGTAATGAGGTTACTATTAGTGTGGCTTCATCACAAACACTTGATCCTGCCGATTTAACGTACTCGGTAGATGGTACTGCTTATCAGGCTTCAAACATATTCAGCAACTTAGCTCCGGGTAATTACACTGCCTATGTACAGCATGTTAACGGATGTACAGAAACAACAACATTTACAATCAATACACTACAGCCAATAACAATAGATACGGCAACAGTAACTGCAAATGTGTTATGTTTTGGAGAATCAACAGGTGAGATTACAGTAACCGCCACAGGTGGTACAGGTACACTACAGTACGCAATATCTCCTTCATTTGTGTATGGTTCGACTAACGTATTCGGGAACCTTCCGGCAGGTGATTATACTGTAAGGTTAACCGACGGTATAGGTTGTGAAATTGAAACAGTAACACTAACAGTAAACGAGCCTACTGCAGCACTTACAGCTTCTGTAGATGATGTTACTGATGAAATATGTTTAAATGCTGCTGATGGTACTGTTACTGTTACAGTAACAGGAGGTACTGCTCCATATTCAACAAGTTTGGATGGTGCCGCTTATGTTCAGGATCAGTTTGTTTATACAGGTCTGGCAGCAGGTACTCATACCGTTAATGTTACCGATGCTAACGGATGTGTTATCGCTACACCACTTACATTTACGGTTAATCCGGGTGTAAGCATTCAGCCAACAGCCGATATAATTCCTACATGTACAAACAATGTACCGGGTAACGTAATCTTTATACTTACTAATGCAGCTATAGATCCTGCTGAACTTCAGTACTCTTTAGATGGTGTTACTTATCAGGCTTCAAATACATTTGTAAACTTAGCCGCAGGAAATTATACTGCTTATGTACAGCATACAAACGGATGTTTACAGACAGTAAACTTCACTATTAATGCACTACAGCCTATAGCTATAGACAGTGCTGTTGCTACAGCCGATGTACTTTGTTTTGGCGATGCAACAGGTGAGATTACAGTAAACGCTTCAGGCGGTACAGGTACGCTTCTTTATGCTATATCTACAGATGCGGGGAACTTTACTACTAACAATGTATTTACAGATCTTACAGCAGGTACATATACTGTTACTGTAAGAGATGATATAGGTTGTGAGATTACAACAGGTAATATAGTGGTTGATGAGCCAACGGCTCCGCTAAGTTTAGATAATGCAGCTACTACCGATGAGGTATGTTACACTGCTGCCGATGGTACTGTTACACTAACCATTAGCGGAGGTACAGCACCATACTCTACAAGTGTTGATTCGAGTAACCCTGCTGATTTTACTCAGGATCAGTTAGTATATACAGGTTTAACAGCGGGTACACATACTATTTATGTGACTGATGATAACGGATGTGCTATCACACCGTTTGTAATAACGATCAATGAAGGTGTTGATATGACACCATCAGCTACAGTAGTTGACAACTGTACTAACAATGTACCGGGTAATGAGGTTACTATTAGTGTGGCTTCATCACAAACTCTTGACCCGGCTGATATGCAGTACTCTGTAGACGGTACTACTTATCAGGCGTCAAACGTGTTCAACAACTTAGCTCCGGGTAATTATACTGCCTATGTGCAGCATGCTAACGGATGTATAGAAACAACAGCATTCACAATCAATACACTACAACCAATAACCATAGATACAGCAACAGTAACTGCTAATGTGTTATGTTTTGGAGAGTCAACGGGTGAGATTACAGTAACCGCTTCAGGTGGTACAGGTACACTTCAGTACGCAATATCTCCTTCATTTGTATATAGTTCGACTAATGTATTCGCAAACCTTCCGGCAGGTGATTATACGGTAAGGGTAACGGATGACCTTGGTTGTGAGATTGAAACGACTACATTAACGATAAACGAGCCAACGGCTCCGTTAAGTTTAGACAATGCAGTAACTACCGATGAGGTATGTTACACTGCTGCCGATGGTACTGTTACACTAACCATTAGCGGAGGTACAGCACCATACTCTACAAGTGTTGATTCGAGTAATCCTGCTGATTTTACTCAGGATCAGTTAGTATATACAGGTTTAACAGCGGGTACACACACTATTTATGTGACCGATGCTCATGGTTGTGCTATCACACCGGTTGATATAACTATCAATGAGGGGCGTGATATGACACCATCGGTTACAGTAGTAGATAACTGTACCAATAATGTACCGGGTAACGAGGTAACAGTTGATGTGAGTTCATCACAAACGCTTAATCCTACCGACTTACAATACTCTCTGGATGGTACAAACTATCAGGCTTCAAACGTATTTAACAATTTGGCACCGGGTAACTATACAGTTTATGTAAGACATACTAACGGATGTGTTCAAATAACTACCTTTACTATTAATGTACTTCAACCGGTAACTGCTTCGGCAGTAGCAACTACCAATGTAGGATGTAAAGGAGAATCAACAGGTGAGATTACAGTAACCGCTTCGGGGGGTACAGGTACGCTTCAGTACGCAATTTCTCCAGATTATATTTACGGTTCGTCTAACGTGTTCTCAGACCTTGCCGCAGGAAGTTATACTGTGATGGTGACCGATGGTATAGGTTGTGAAGTGGTACTAAACGCAATACAGGTAACAGAACCAGTTAACGTACTTACTTCTACAATCGATGTTGTAACACCTGAAATATGTTTCAATGCTCAGGACGGTACAGTAACAATTTCTGTAACAGGAGGTACACCACCATATTACACAAGTCTTGATTCTAACAACCCTGCAGATTATGTTCAGGATGTATTTACTTATACAGGTCTTACAGCAGGTACACATACTATTTATGTGACCGATGATAACGGATGTAGTATTCCGGTTCCGTTAACTTTTGAGATTGAACAGGGTGTTAGTATTCAGCCGGTAGCCGAAGTATACCCTACATGTACAAATAACGTACCGGGTAACGTAATATTTATTTTAACGAATCCGTCTCTTGACCCTGCAGATCTAACATACTCGTTAGATGGTGTGGCTTACCAGACAGATAATTATTTTGCAAACCTTGCTCCGGGTAACTATACAGCTTATATACAGCATACAAATGGATGTGTACAAATGGTAGACTTTACTATCGATGTTCATCTGCCAATTGTGATTGACAGTGCTGTTGTGACTGCCGATGTATTATGTTATGGGGAGTCAACAGGTGAGATTACTGTAACCGCTTCAGGAGGTACAGGTGTATTACTGTATGCTATTTCTTCAGACGCGGGTAACTATACAACAAACAATGTATTCACTAACCTTGCGGCGGGAGACTATACAGTAAGTGTTACAGATGAAATAGGTTGTGAAATAGGAACTGCTATATTAACGATAAACGAACCAACAGCTCCGTTAAGCTTAGACAATGCGGCCACTACCGATGAGGTATGTTACACTGCTGCCGATGGTACTGTTACCCTAACAATTAGTGGAGGTACAGCGCCATATTCTACAAGTATAGATTCTAACAATGTTGCCGACTTTACTCAGGACCAGTTAGTGTATACGGGTTTAGCAGTTGGCACACACACAATTTATGTGACCGATGCTCATGGTTGTGCTATCACACCAGTTGATATAACTATTAATGAAGGAGCCGATATGACTCCGAGTGCGAGTGTTGTAGACAACTGTACGAACAACGTACCGGGTAATGAGGTTACAATCAGTGTAGCTTCATCGCAAACACTTGATCCTGCCGATTTAATGTACTCGGTAGACGGTACTACTTATCAGGCGTCAAATGTGTTCAACAACTTAGCTTCGGGCAACTACACCGCTTATGTTCAGCATGCTAACGGATGTATAGAAACCACAACGTTTACTATCAATACGCTACAACCTATTACAATAGATACAGAAGCAGTAACTGCCGATGTATCGTGTAAAGGAGAGTCAACAGGTGAGATTACAGTAACCGCTTCAGGTGGTACAGGTACGCTACAGTACGCTATTTCTCCAGACTTTATCTACGGTTCATCAAATGTGTTCACTAACCTTGCGGCAGGTGATTACACTGTGAGAGTTACCGATGGTATAGGTTGTGAGATTGAGACTGCTACATTAACGGTAAATGAGCCGGTAGACTTCTTAACTTCAGTAATCGATGTTGTAACGCCGGAGATATGTTTCAATGCTCAGGATGGTACAGTGACTATCTCTGTAACAGGAGGTACTGCACCATATTCTACAAGTCTTGATTCGAACAATCCTGCCGATTTTGTAGAGAATGTGTTTACTTACACAGGCCTTACAGCAGGTACACACACTATTTATGTTACAGATGATAACGGATGTAGTATTCCTGTTCCGTTAACCTTTGATATTGAGCCGGGAGCTGATATGACTCCGAGTGCGAGTGTTGTAGACAACTGTACGAACAACGTACCGGGTAATGAGGTTACAATCAGTGTAGCTTCATCGCAAACACTTGATCCTGCCGATTTAATGTACTCGGTAGACGGTACTACTTATCAGGCGTCAAATGTGTTCAACAACTTAGCTTCGGGCAACTACACCGCTTATGTTCAGCATGCTAACGGATGTATAGAAACCACAACGTTTACTATCAATACGCTACAACCTATTACAATAGATACAGAAGCAGTAACTGCCGATGTATCGTGTAAAGGAGAGTCAACAGGTGAGATTACAGTAACCGCTTCAGGTGGTACAGGTACGCTACAGTACGCTATTTCTCCAGACTTTATCTACGGTTCATCAAATGTGTTCACTAACCTTGCGGCAGGTGATTACACTGTGAGAGTTACCGATGGTATAGGTTGTGAGATTGAGACTGCTACATTAACGGTAAATGAGCCGGTAGACTTCTTAACTTCAGTAATCGATGTTGTAACGCCGGAGATATGTTTCAATGCTCAGGATGGTACAGTGACTATCTCTGTAACAGGAGGTACTGCACCATATTCTACAAGTCTTGATTCGAACAATCCTGCCGATTTTGTAGAGAATGTGTTTACTTACACAGGCCTTACAGCAGGTACACACACTATTTATGTTACAGATGATAACGGATGTAGTATTCCTGTTCCGTTAACCTTTGATATTGAGCCGGGAGCTGATATGACTCCGAGTGCGAGTGTTGTAGACAACTGTACGAACAACGTGCCGGGTAATGAGGTTACAATCAGTGTAGCTTCTTCTCAAACACTTGATCCTGCCGATTTAACCTACTCGGTAGACGGTACTACTTATCAGGCGTCAAACGTGTTCAACAACTTAGTGCCGGGCAACTACACCGCTTATGTTCAGCATGCAAACGGATGTATAGAAACAACAACGTTTACTATCAATACACTACAGCCTATTACAATAGATACGGCAATTGTAGTTAATAATGTATTGTGTTTTGGTGAAGAGACGGGTGAGATTACAGTAACCGCTTCAGGTGGTACAGGTACGCTACAGTATGCTATCTCTCCAGACTTTATCTACGGTTCATCAAATGTGTTCACTAACCTTGCTGCAGGTACTTATACAGTAAGAGTTACCGATGGTATAGGTTGTGAGGTTGAATCAGCAACTTTAACAATAACTACTCCGGCAGAACCTCTTGCAGCAACTTATGTAGCTGTAGATGAAACTTGTATTGGAGATGCAAACGGTTCGGTTACAATTTCTGTAACGGGAGGTACTGCGCCATACTCAACAAGCTTAGATGGTGTAACATTTGTTCAGGATCAGTTTACTTACTCAAATCTTTCAGCAGGCACCCATACTATTTATGTGACAGACGACAGCGGTTGTACAATAACTCCTATTGATTTTGTAATCCAGCAGGGGGTTAACACTCAGCCAACTGTAGATGTTATTGCAAACTGTATGAACAACATGCCGGGTAATGTAGTAACAATTAATATTGATGCACAATACTTAGGTGAAGTTCAGTACTCTGTAGACGGGTTTAACTATCAGGCTTCAAATACATTTATTGATCTTGCAGCAGGTACATATACAGCTTATGTACAGCATGTAAACGGATGTATCCAAACAATTGACTTTGATGTAGAAGATCATCAGTCTGTAAATGCTACAGCAACAGTTACCCAAAACGTGATTTGTTATGGTGATGACACTGGTGAGATTATAGTTACAGCTACAGGAGGTACAGGTCAGTTAGAATATGCTATCTCTCCTATATACACTTATTCAACTAACAACACATTCTCTTCACTAATTGCAGGTACATATACCATTAGGGTGAGAGATGAGTTAGGATGTGTTCAGGTAATCAACAACGTTGTTATAACTCAGTCTGAAACTCAGATTATCGCATCTGCCGACTGGACAGGAGAGACTTGTTATAACGCTAACGATGGTAATGTAACAGTAACAGTATCTGGTGGTACTGCGCCATATTCAACAAGTTTAGATGGTGTAACCTTTATCCAGGATCAGTTTACTTATACCAATCTAAGTGGTGGTCAGCATGTACTGTTTGTTCAGGATGCGGCAGGATGTCAAATTGTACCTATAGTATTTAATATAGAGCACGGTGTTGTAATTAATCCGGTAGTTTCGGTAACTCCAATATGTACAAACAACGTATCGTTAAGTATGCTTACGGTTACTAATATCAATCCTGCAATTGCAGACGAGGTTATGTACTCTCTTGACGGAGTGAACTATCAGTCTTCAAATGTATTTACAGATCTTCCTGACGGAAACTATGTGGTATACGTAATGCATGCCAATGGATGTGTTACTACAAGAGATGTCATGGTTAGACATGAAAAACCAATTCTTGGAGTAATAACAGTTGTAGATGCGCTTTGTAATGGTGAGGATAACGGTACGATTACAGTAAACGGATCAGGAGGAGTAGGTGCACTTACCTATGGTATCTCTCCGGATTTTGATATGACCGAAAATAACGTATTTAACATTGCAGCAGGTCAATACACTGTGAGAGTACAGGATGAAACAGGATGTTATAAAGAATATATAGCGACTGTAGACGAGCCAACGTCGTTAGTACTTACTGAGGTTGAAGTATATCCTGAAATTTGTGAGAACGATGATAATGCAGCAATTCTTATTGATATAACAGGTGGTACTGCACCATACTCAACAAGTATGGATATGGACGAGCCGTTTGAAGTAGGTAAGGATATGTATACAGATCTTGATGGTGGACAAACCTATACCATTTATGTTAAGGATGCTAACGGATGTGTAGCCTCTATAGATGTATGGATTGATGCTCCAATAATGATTAACGCGCAACCGGAACTTGTTTACAACTGTGATGAAAATGTACTTACGGTAAATGTTGAGACAGCCGTACAGGGTGCAGTAACCTACTCACTAAACGGAGGTACTCCTCAAACAAGTAATACGTTCACTAATCTTGCAGACGGAACTTATGTGGTAGATGTACTTCATGATTCAGGATGTATAGACAGTACTGAACCTGTAACAGTAACAAATACTACTGCACTGGTAATGATACTTGCCGAATCTGATATCAATGAGATTACGGCAACAACAACAGGAGGTTCAGGAGGTTATACTTATACCTTAAATGGTGAAGATATGGGAACTGATAATGTGTTTGAGATTTATTCAACAGGAACCTATGTGGTAACTGTAACCGACAGCAGAGGCTGTGTGGCCGAGAAATTATTATACTATGAGTTTGTAGACATTATCCTTCCGGATGTGATGTCACCAAATGATGATGGTATTAATGATACATGGGCACCTGGCCATGCAGAAAATTACCCTAACCTTGAGTTCTTTGTATTTGACAGGTATGGCCGTAAACTGGCTACACTAAGACAAGGACAGGAGTGGGATGGTAGATATAACGGACAGGAGTTGCCAACAGGAGATTATTGGTATATTGTAAAACTAAATAATCCTGAGGATGACAGAGAGTTTGTCGGACACTTTACTATTTTCAGATAATAAATTCATAAATAGCCATGGCTGCTTTTTGCAGCCGTGGCTTGAATTAAATAACAAGGCCAAAATACACACACAATGAAAAAAACTTTTCTCCTACTAACTTTACTACTTACAGCATTTGTAATGCGTGCTCAGGAGTTAACAATACCAACACATACACAGTATCTGGCAGATAACCCTTATATTATTTCTCCTGCTTATGCAGGTATTGGTGACCATGTGAAAATAAGGCTTAACGGACTTACACAATGGGTAGGGATTAAAGATGCCCCTGATATGCAGTCACTGGCTGCAGATTTAAGGATAGCCGATAATACGGGTATTGGTATGTTTTTATATAATGACCGTAATGGTAATACCAGGCAATATGGTGGTAAAGTATCTTTTGCACACCATATTATATTAGATAAGTATACTAATCAGTTCCTTTCGTTTGGTATTTCGTATAACCTTAATCAGTTTAAGGTAGATATAGAAAATATTACAACACCCGATCCTTCTATAAACAACAATCGTTATGTGGTAAACCACAACTTTGATGTTGCATTACTATATAGAATAGGGGAGTTTTATATTAGTGCTACCGGTGCTAATATACTGAATAAGGATCTTGATATTTTTGCAATACAGGAGCCAAACAGACTTAGAAACTACCAGTTTTATACAGGTTATACATTTAAAGGAAGCGGTAATTGGGAAGTAGAACCATCTTCATTCGTTCAGTATTTTGAAAGTGACGGAAGGTCTACTACCGATATTAACCTTAAATTCCGTTATATGGATGGTGATGACTACTATTGGATAGGCGGGAGCTACCGTTTTCTTAACGATCAGTTAGGAAATCCAATAAATATTGGTCCAATGGTTGGATTAAATGTTTCGAATTTTTATTTTGCTTATTCATATCAGCTAACTACTAATGAGCTTCTTGCTTATAACAGTGGTACACATATGATAACTGTTGGTCTGGATATATTTCAGGGCATCAGTAACTGTCCTTGTACATGGCATTAAACACCTGCATCTGTTAATTGTTATGTTTGGGGGGATAACTAAAAATACGCTAAAAGAAAAAGAAAAGAAAGCTTAATGTTTCACTTAAAAATCTATGATTATGTATCAGGTTTTATGTTATTCGTTTGGAGCCTTCTTTTTATTAGCATCGGGGAAGCTAATCCTTGCGGGGATAGACAGAAACAATCTACGCTTTAGGAGTATAGGTGTTTTTAACCTGTTTGTCTCTGTAATCCTGCTTTTTGTAGGGGCTTGTTACCTTTGCTAAGGAAAAAACTGCTTAAACAAACAAAAAGAGCTGCCTTTTGGCAGCTCTTTTTGTTTGTTTAATGAAAGCTATAATTACTCTTTAGCATATATGAACAGTCCGTCTTCACCAAGATTTACATGAAGTTTTTTGTCTTTCATGTAAAACTCTACGTTGTCATCGGTACCGTCAGCATAAATTATTTTAAGTTTTTGCATCTCACCTTCGTTAACGATGCTGTATATACCTGTTTGTTCGTCACCCGGAACACTTTGTTTTATTTCATTTCCGTTTACAATCATTTTCATTTGTTTCAGCATATCTATTGTAGGAGCCATGCTTTCTTTAGCCTGAGCAAGAGCTTCCGCAGGAGCCTGTGCTTG
Source organism: Flavobacterium rhizophilum (assembly GCF_046000485.1). Taxonomy (NCBI): domain Bacteria; kingdom Pseudomonadati; phylum Bacteroidota; class Flavobacteriia; order Flavobacteriales; family Flavobacteriaceae; genus Flavobacterium; species Flavobacterium rhizophilum. Next base: position 112,703 of record NZ_JBELQB010000011.1, on the reverse strand, counting down.
TACTTCTTCCGAAAATTTTACGTCATTATTAGCAAGGTCTAAATAGATTCCCTGAGAACTTAATGCGTCTAAAGCTACCAGATTCCATGTACCCTGTAAGTCTTTATCGGTAATTTTTTGTGCAAATCCAACAGTTGTAGCCATACAAAATGCAAGGCATAGGTAAATTAAATTTTTCATAAATGTTTATTTTTCAGCGAATATAATTAAAAATAATTAGTATAGTGTTTTTGTATTTCACAAAAAAGCCTCACGCTAAGTGAGGCTCTCTCAAATTACAAAACTAACTCAACTTAACTTATCGTTTGTTCAACGATCTTAAATAATTACGGGTTTTAACACCACTTTCTTTCAAATCGTTTTCTTTCCACTCACCTGTAGAGGAGGCCGATTTTTGTAGCATACTACAGGTTTCATCCTTGTCGGATATAGACCATGTTATCCAGCTTAACCCGCGCTCTTCCATCCAGTCAATCCAGCGTTGCCATTCGTCATAATCCATGGGGCCGTCACCGCTGGCTTCCATACCAGCACTTTCAGATATAAATATCGGTAACCCCGATTCTATAGCCTTATCGGTACGGTCTCGTAGCTCCTGTTTGTGTGTCGCAGCATAAAAGTGAACGGTATACATTAGATTGTCAAAACCTTTAATAGGATCGGAAGCAGGGAGGTTAATGTCCTGATCCCAGTGTGGGCAACCTACCAGTATAATATTGTCAGGATCATTTTTCCTGATAACTTTTATAATCTGTTCACTGTAAGCCTTAACATCAGTCCAGTTTTCATCGTCCGGTTCATTAAATATCTCATAAATCACGTTAGGATAATTGCCGTACTTTTTTGATATCTGATCAAAAAACAGTTTGGCTTCTTCAAGATTAATATTATGGCTATGCCAGTCTATTATTACATAAACATCGTTTGCAATAGCACCTTCAACAACAGCCATTATTTTTTCTGTAGCGAACTGAGGATTTTGAATGTAAGTATCATTACCTACTTCAATGCCCATAGCAGCACGTACTACATTTACTTTCCAATCATCTTTAAGCCATTTTACAGCATCCTGATTGTAAAAACGGGGCCAAAAGCTGTGCCAGCCAAAACTAACACCTCTCAGCATTATATGTTTGCCTTTTTCATCTGTAAGTTTAGTGCCCTTTACACTTAACTGCCCGTGCTTTGAAACCTGAGCAAAAGCAGTAAAACCAAACAACAGCAAAAAAGCTATATGTTTTATTCTGTTTGTCATTTTTTATTTTTTAGAAAGTCTAAGTACTACAATATCATGCGGAGCAACTTTATCTTTAAATGCTTTTTTGGTTGTACCTGCTTTTTTATGATTCCATACGTCATAAATATCATAGGTTACAGAATCAAATGATGTTTCTAAATTAAAGATGTCGTCTTTAATGATGTGTTCTTTCCAGTTAAAGTTAATGCTCTTGTCTTCTTCGCTTCTGTTAAGGAAAGCAACAGCCCAGTCGCCATTTTCAAGTGGCTTAACCCATGTTTCAAGTCCGTTGTCATTTTTGTATCTAAAACCCTGTATGCCCAGTTTATCCTGATTAATGGCAATCATGTCTTTATTGGTAAGTATATCCAGAGTTTCTTTGCTCATGTTTCTAAAGTCGTTACCTGCAATAAGAGGAGATGCTACCATGCACCAAATACTAAAATGCGATTTATCTTCGGTATCGTTCATTTCGTTACCCACTTCCATCATGTCAAAATCATTCCAATGGTCTGGTCCCGAATATTTCCTGATACCTTTTCTCATATCAACAATTTTCATGAAACCCCATGAAGACCAGTTTTCAGGATGTTTGAATTCGCAGTCAAAACAAGGATAGATGTCGCCCGATATTCTCCACATGTTACCTAGTGGTTCACCCCATTCCCAAGGTTGGTTATCGCCCCATTCGCAAAGGCTGAAAAGTATGGGCCTTCCGGCAGTTTTAAGAGCATTGCTCATTGTAGTATATGCCTCTGTAGCATTAATACCTTCAGTATTACACCAATCGTATTTTAAAAAATCAATACCTAATGATGCATAAAAACGTGCATCCTGATATTCGTAACCTCTGGTTCCGGGATAACCTGCACATGTTTTAGTACCTGCACAGTTATAAAGTCCAAATTTTAAACCTTTAGAATGAACATAATCTATAAGAGCTTTCATTCCGCTTGGGAATTTTTTAGGATCGGGTACTAAATTTCCGTTTTCATCCCTTTCATGTGTCATCCAGCCATCGTCAAGCACTATGTAGGTATATCCGGCATCTCTCATGCCCGATGATACCATGATATCGGCAGTTTGTTTTACAAGGTTTTCGTCAATGTTGGTAGCAAAGGTATTCCATGAGTTCCACCCCATTGGCGGAGTCATGGCAAGGCCTTCAAATTTTGTAGGTTCCTGTTTATAAACATTTCCCTGAGCAAAAGCCGTTACACTTAGTGCCAAACTTAAAAAGCTGTAAATAATATTTTTCATTCTTAAAGTTTTATGCAAGGTTGTACTATATATTAATTATGCGATTTATTTTGGATGCCAAAAATGTTGTGTTTTCAATACTGTTTACAGTATTGGTTATTTTATGTTTGGTATTCATGCGGGCTATAAATGATTAAAACATTCCCTGATTTATAATCAGGGAATGTTTCACAAAAAACAAAATTACAATGTATGAGCTTATTAGTCTACGGTATAACCAAAGTTGTCAAAATAGTAATTGTGGGTTTCTCCGGTAAATTCCTGGAATGAAATATTTTGCAGGGCTTCAGGCATTCCGCCAAGCTCTTCCCATGTGAAACGTACATCAATCCATTCTTCGGTAGTTTCAAACGAATAATTTGCATCTCCCCAGTTATTACCATTAAAAATAAGTACCAGTTTACCTGCATCGTCAGAACGTACAGCAAAGTGGATCCCTGTGTACTGAGAGATTTGGTCATCCCAGTTCCAGTTACCCTGTATGTTATCCCATCCGGCAATTTCTTTTTTGATAAAAGTAGTTCCCTGGTAAGCATCGGCCTCATTTGTTATATATTCATGATTGTTCCATGCTTCAATATCCCAAGGGGCGTAGAAAGCATCATCATAAATAGCCGTACCAATGGCAGTATCCCACTCAGAAGAGCCTGATATAGTTTCAACCTGTACATATTTTCCGTTAGATCCCGCAGGAACAATCGCAACAATTTGGTTAATACTGCTTGAAACAATTTCTGCCTCAACGCCATCAATAGTAACTACCGGATCAAGGAAATACCTTCCGTATATGGTAATTTCTTCTCCTTCGGCAGCATTTATAGGCTGGAAGCTTTTAAGAGTAGGTGCCGGTGGAGCCACTACAAAAGCGTATATTGCAGTACCACGTGGAGTAACTACCTTAAGTTCGTTTGAAGCATTTTCATAAGGGGTATCTTCATCAATAGTTACAAAAATAACTCCGTCTGTTACTAGGGTTGGGTTGAAATAGGTATCAACGTCGTTAAAATATATTTTTTCGGTACCTGTAAAACCTGCACCACGCACAATGTACATGTTGTTTGCGTAGCCATATTCTACAAGCGAGTCGTTCTCTGCAAGGCTAACGCTTTCAATGCTCGGTTTTCCGGGTGTAATACTGTCGTCATCATTACATGAGACTACAAATAATATTGCGAATACAGAAAGTAAGCCCAATATATGTTTTAATCTAAAGTTCTTCATAACTCTGTTTTTTTAATATTAGTCAAATGAATATGGTACCGGATCTTCTAATAGCAAAGGGTTTTTAGCTACTTCATTATCAGGATAATCCAGGTAGAAGTCAGATTCATCCGGAGTAAAATGCTCTTCAAGATCTTTATTACCTCTGTTTTGTGCTGCCATTATAGCAATAGCCTGAGATCTTGGTATTCTTCCAAGGTCAAACCAAAAATCACCTTCAAAACAAAGTTCACGTCTTCTTTCAAGGAAAAGCTCATCAAAAGTAAATGAGGTAACACTTGGTAAACCAGCCCTGTTTCTTACAGCATTGTATGAGCTTAATGCAGCCGCATCTGAAGTGCTTCCCGCCCCGCCCAGGGTAGCTTCTGCATGTATAAGTAACAAGTCAGCATACCTCATAATGTAAGTGTTGTTTTCCATCATATTCCAGGCATCTATAGGGCCTGTAACATCACCATTAACGATACCTATACAGTATTTTTTAATGGCAGCACCGGCTCCCTGACCGCCTATTTGGTCTGCCTCAGGAACAACAAAACCTGTTTGTTCTTCAGTACCACTGTTAATACGAACCTTTATGTTAGGATATTCATCACCCGGCATCATGATAGTTTCTTTTCTTCTTACATCGCCCGGTTCAGTGTATACATTGAAAATTGCATCCTGAGAAGGACCGAATACACCACCATAAGAAGCGTTTGATGTAGTGATTGCTGCTGTACTGATACCAAACTGAGTGTTACAGTTGCTGGCAGAACCGTAGTTACCGTCGGTTACCCACTGGATAGCAAAAATTGATTCTTCATTGTTGTTGTTAGGGTAAGTAAATAAATCACCAAAACTTTTGTCGGGTAGCGATTCACCACCAAGTAATTTAAACTCACCGCTATTGATTACTTCTTCAGCTATTGTTTTAGCATCAGAATATCTTTGCTGATACAGGTACACCTTAGCCAGCATTGCTTTAGCTGATCCCTTAGATACACGAGCATTAGCGGTGTAGTTTGATGACCTTGTTTTGTCGTATAGATTTTCAATAGCTGCCTGATAATCCATTTCGATTAAAGTGTAAACATCTTCAATCCTGTTTTTATTGATTACAGGGTTTGCTGCAAAATCAAGGTTATTTTCAATAATTGGTACATCACCCCAAAGTCTTACTAAATAAAAGTAAGCAGTAGCTCTCATAAAATAAGCTTCCCCAATAGTGTTTTGAAGTACTTCCGGACTTACACCGGGTCCAACACGCTCTGGTAAGAAGTTAATAATAAGGTTCGCCTGAGCGATATTTGCCCATAGTGAACTCCATCCGTTAACAAGTTCAGGATCACTACCGTTTAGAGAAAAGGTTCTCATTGCATTAACGTCGCTAGATCCTGTATACATATTACCCGAACCTACTTCGGTAACAGCAAAGAAAAACTTGTTATGAAACTGGAACCAGGTTCTGGCATACATACCATTTGTGGCAGATGTAACCTGTTCGTTTGTGCTGTAGTAGCTGTCTAAAGAGATAGTATCTTCCGGCGGGCGGTTTGTAAACTCTTCGGCACAGGAGGCAAGCATTGTAAGCACTAATGCCAAACTACATATTTTGTATAGATTAAAAAATCTTTTCATTTTCATTTTTTTTAAAATTCTACATTAACTCCTACAGAAAAAGTTCTTGGTGAAGGGTATCGTCCGTTATCAATACCTGTTAGTAGCTGATTTTGGTTAAATGAACCAATTTCAGGATCATAACCTTTATATTTAGTAAAGGTATGAAGGTTTTGAACAGAGCCATAAATACGTACTCTTGACATTTTTACTTTAGAAACGATGTCCTGAGGTAGTGAGTAACCTAAAGTAAGGTTTTGAATTCTTGCATAAGATCCGTCTTCAACATAACGGCTTGATATCTGTACGTTAGTGTTAGCATTACCTGGAACTATCCTTGGAATATTTGTATCTGTATTCTCAGGAGTCCAGTAATTAGCAGCATCCGTAAGCGCATTTTGGTATAGCTGTCCGTTTTGTGTTCCGTTTCTGTAAGTAAGGTTCATTACATCGTTGCCGTAAGATCCCTGTACAAAAACAGAAAGATCGAAGTTTTTGTATTTAAAAGTATTAGTAAAACCAAAAGTAAAGTCCGGGTGAGGGTTACCTATAAATGTTTTATCATTTGCATCTATAACACCATCTCCGTTAACGTCTTTGTACTGAACATCACCAAGCCATGTTTGACCAACGCCCTCTCCAACAGACTGGTCAAACTGTATAGGAGCATTGTTAAGCTGATCCATAGTTTGGAACAGGCCTACTACTTCATATCCGTAGAACATACCAATAGGAGAACCTACTTCGGTATTAGTTACAACTACAGGCTGGTAACCGTTAGTGTTTACTTCCTGAGTTAGTGATAAACCGTTAGACAGGCTTGTTAGCTCATTTTTATAGTGTGAGAATACAAGAGTTGAACTCCATGAAAAATCACCTGAGCCTTTTGTATTGTAGTTTAAGGTAATATCATAACCTCTGTTTTCCATTTCACCAAGGTTAGAGTATGGAGCATCAACACCACCATATTGGCCACCACCACCTGTTAGGTATAAAGGCCACGGCATTTGGAAAAGGAATCCGTCTGATTTTTTAATATAGTAGTCAAGGTTAGCCGATAGCCTACCGCCAAGTACTGTAAAGTCAAGACCAAAGTTTGTTTGTTGCATTGACTCCCAGGTTAAATCAGGATTAGGGAAGTTTGAAGGAAGGAAACCAGGACCAATGCCAGAGTTTTGCTGACCAAGATAAGCAGTATACCTGTTGTTAGGAATTTGCTGGTTACCTGTTTCACCATAACCTATCCTGAACTTAATGTTGTCTATATATTTACGTGTACCCTCCATGAACGACTCGTTAGAAAGCTTCCACGAAACAGCAACTGCAGGGAAGTAACCCCACTGGTTATCTGTAGTTGGGTCAAATTTAGACGAACGGTCTGCCCTCCATGAAGCCGAAAGTCCGTAGCGATCGTTAAAGTCATAAATTAAACGCCCGAAAAATGAGTATAAAGCCTGGCTGCCTTTGTAGCTTGTTACTTTATTTTGTGCAGGGTCACTAAGGTTTAAACCGTAAACATTGTTAGTTTGGAAACCTGTACCTGTTGCAACAAGACCTTCCCAGTGACTGTCGTTAGCTTCCTGACCGGCAAGTAATGTGAAGTTATGTTTGCCTAAGCTTTTTGTATAAGTAAGCAGGTTTTTAATGTTAACCGAGTACCAGTTTTGTCTTCTTTCCATTAAGTCGGCACTTGGGTTAGTTTGTACACCCCAGCTGTAAGAAGGAGTAAAATCGGTATTTTCAGAGAATTCAGTATTAGCACCAACTTCAATTCTGTATTTTAGTCCGTCAATAATGTCAGCTTCAGCAAAAACATTACCAAGGAAATTTTTTCGTACCAGTTTGTTGTCTTTAACAAGCGCCTCAGCAACCGGGTTAAAGTAAGTAGAGTTAAGGTCGTTGCTTGTAGGTCCTGCAAAACTTCCGTCAGGATTTCTAACAGGGATATCAGGAGACTGTAGTAGCGTATTACTTATTATACCACCGTAACTCTGGTTAATGGTAAGTTTTTCGTTAGTAATACCGGTGTTTGCATTTACACCTACTTTTAACCAGCTTTTAACCTGTGAGTCAAGGTTAACACGCATGGTGTATCTTTTGTATCCTGATCCTAAAAGTATACCTTCCTGGTCAAGGAAACCGCCTGATATATAATATCTTGTAGCATCTTTAGCTCCAGAGAATGAAAGCTGATGGCTGTGTGAATATGCTGTTTGGTATACTTCATCCTGCCAGTCAGTACCTGATCCTAAAAGTTCAGGATGCTGGAATTCAGGACGGAAGTCTGATTCGTTAAAACCATAAGCCAGCCATAATGCTTTTTGCTGTCTGGCATAGCCCTGTAAGTCCAAAACGTCTAGTTTTTTGTAAATATTCTGGATAGAAGTGTAACCTTCGTAAGCAATTTTACCTTCACCCTTTCTACCTGATTTTGTAGTAATAATGATTACACCGTTAGCTCCCCTTGAACCGTAGATGGCTGTAGCCGAGGCATCTTTAAGGATGTCTATAGAGAGGATGTCGTTGGGGTTAATCATGGAAAGCGGACTCACAGCGTTGTTACCTGCGCCCCCGTTTGAAGAGAAATCACTGCCTGATATAGGTCTTCCACTGGTAGAAATATTAGTGCCGTCACCTGAAATTGGCACGCCGTCTATAATATATAAAGGCTCGTTAGTACCTGAAATTGATGTTGTACCACGAACCCTGATTGAAACAGCACTACCCGGCTGTCCGCTATTATTTGTTACCGAAACACCTGCTGCTTTACCCTGAATCATTTGGTCTACAGTGGTTTGTTTTAGGTTTTCAATGTCTTTCGTACGAATGCTGGATACCGCACTGTTTACATCATCTTTCTTTTGAGCGCCGTAACCAATTATGACTACATCGTCAAGAAGTTGTGAGTTTTCCGCAAGGGTAACGTTAAGTACGGTACGACCTTTTACCGCTATTTCCTGGGTTTCATATCCTATAAAGGTATATACAAGAACAGCATTTTCAGGCGCTTCGATGGCATAATTTCCATCAATATCAGTAGCAATGGCTGTGTTACTACCCTTAACGCTAACATTGGCTCCCGGTATACCAAAGCCAGTGTTATCTGTCACGGTACCTGTAACAGTGGTTTGCGCCTGCAACGCACTAAAAGAGCAAAACAAAAGCAGGTACAATAATGTATTGCCGCGTTTTAGCCAATTAGTAAAATAAAGTAATGTAATCCCCATAATTAATTTGTGTTAGGTTAGTTACTAATTTCTAAATAAATAAACACTTTAATTTTGCTTTCGGTAATTTTAGAGTTCATTTATTGATAAAAACAAATTTATGGGAGATGTTAAGCGTTTGTTAATATTATTTTATCATTTAATGATAATATTTTCTCTAACGTTTGCGTAAATAATATATCATAAAAATATACTTACTTTTGTAAGGATAATTAATGTATTGAGTGTCAGTGGTTAAAATATCGTAAAGCAAAGGTTTTAAGGTGTATTTTTTAGTCAGCTTTAGCTTATAAAAAGCGTTTCATTCCATAAAATTCGTCCCTGTATTGACTTGGAGTTGTGTTCTTTATGCTTTTAAATATGCGGTTAAAATTGGCAATATTGTTAAAGCCCGACTTAAATGCAATTTCTGATATGCTCAAATCTTTTTCTATAAGCCATCTTGCAGCATAACCTACTCTTATATCATTAAGGTAGTTAACAAATGTTTTTCCGGTTCGTTTCTTTATAAAACGGTTAAACGATACCGGGCTCATACTTGTAATGTCAGATACTTCATCAAGTGTAATCTTGTTAGAGAAATTTTTTTGTATGTGCTCGTATACCAGTTTCATTTTATCATCATCTTCAAAAGTATCATGATCTACGGTGAAGGTGGAAAGTAGTCGCTGGTTTCTGGAATTGGCCATGTCATGAAGTATGGAGATAATTTCCAGAAAGTAATCCATTCCGTCCAGTTTAGAAATACTTATCAATCTGTTAGCCAGTTCTTCACCTGTTTTTTTAGAGAACAGTATACCGTGGTTAGATCGGTTAAACATATCTTTAATAGGCATCATTATACGTCGTGATAATAAGGAATCGCTAAACAGATCATTATGGAACTGTATGGTTATTTCGTGTACTTTTTTGTTTTTGCAGGTATTCATTTCCCATCCGTGATGTAGGTTTGGTCCAACCAGGACCAGTTCAACATCATCTATTTCCTCTATATGATCTCCCACAATTCTTTTTACACCTTTGCCATTAAGTATAAAGTTAATTTCATACTCCGGATGGTAATGTATAGGGAAGTCAAAACTATCTTTAATCCTGTCAAAAACCAGGAAACTATCACCTTTAGATAGTGGCGGAATTTCTCTGTGAAATTTTTGAGTGTTCATTTGTGTGTTTTTATTTGCAATTATATGATATAATATTGATAAAATAATATTAACTTAAATTTAAGACTAAAATTATCTTTGACATTATCAAAAAAGTGCGTTTAAAATTGTGCTTTGTTAAATATTAAGGTCAATAAATTAAGAATTTATCAAGTTTAAAGCATTCTCTTTAAACCAACTACAAATTTAAATGAAAAATAAGATATCAATACTGTTACTTGCCTTAGCTGTAGTTTCCTGTGGGAAGTCTGGCAATAAAGAGGAGGTAACAACCAGTCAGGAAGAAAAAGAGATGGCTGTAAGTGTTTTAGCAGATAAAAATGCTACAGCACAAACAGTTACTTTGTATAAAAACTTATTTAAACTAAGGGATAAGGGATATATGTTCGGTCATCAGGACGACCTTGCTTATGGTGTGGAGTGGAAATATGAAAAGGGACGAAGCGACGTGAAAGATGTTACCGGAGACTATCCTGCCATATACGGATGGGATATAGGAAGGATAGAGAATAATGCCGATAAAAACCTTGACGGAGTGCCTTTTGATAAAATGAGGCAGTTTATAAAAGAGGTGTACGACAGGGGTGGTGTTAATACCATAAGCTGGCATGTGAACAATCCGTTAAGCGGAGGCGATGCATGGGATAATCCTGAGGGGACGGTTGCATCGGTACTTCCGGGAGGGGCTAAACATGAGGTTTACAAGGAGTGGCTGGATAATGCTGCTACTTTTCTTCTTTCGTTAAAAGGTAGTGACGGTAATTTGGTGCCAATTTTATACAGGCCATACCACGAGTTTACGGGCGACTGGTTTTGGTGGTGTAAAAATACTACCAGTCCTGAGCAGTTTAAACAGCTATGGAGATTTACGGTAGATTATTTTGAACAAAAGGGAGTACATAACCTTATATATATATACAATACGTCGGACGCTAATGTAAAAACCAAAGCCGACTTTTTGGAATATTATCCTGGTGATGATTATGTGGATATGATGAGCTTTGATGCTTATCAAACCGGAGAAGGCGAAAAGCTTAAAGAGTATACCGATAACGTGCATAGTTTAATTGGTATAATGCAGGAGACTGCCGAAGAACACGGTAAGCTTACTGCTCTTGCCGAGACTGGTTATGAGGCTATACCTTATGAAAAATGGTGGACAGAAACATTGACCAATGCAATAGGTGATTATAAAATATCATATGTATTGTTATGGAGAAATCACGGTTGGAACGAATATATGAATCCGCCAAAAATGCATTACTATGCGCCATATAGCGGGCACGCACACAAAGTTGATTTTGTTGAATACTACAATCAGGACAGGGTGCTGTTTCAAAAAGAAGTGACTAAAGAGAATTTATACCAATAAGTTAAAAGCTGTAATAGCAGCTATTTCAAGATATGAGATTAACAGCGATAGACTTAACAATAATAGCACTGTATTTTTTAATGATGATTGTTATAGGAATCATTATGAAAAACCGTGCAAAAAAGAGTAAGGACAGTTACCTTATGGGAGGTAAAAAACTTCCGTGGTACATGCTTGGGCTAAGTGATGCCAGTGATATGTTTGATATTAGTGGTACTATGCTTTTAGTGAGTATGGCCTTTTTATATGGTTTTAAAAGTGTTTGGATACCATGGATGTGGCCTGTTTTCAATCAGGTGTTTCTAATGGTTTTTCTTAGTAAATGGTTAAGGAGGAGTAATGCCACTACCGGAGCCGAATGGCTGGGTACCCGTTTTGGGCTTAGCGATAAAGGGGTAAAGCAAAGCCATGCTGTGGTGGTTGTTTTTGCACTTATGCTGTGTGTGGGCTATATGGCTTATGCTTTTGTGGGTGTAGGTGAGTTCCTGGAGATATTTATTCCTTATGAAAGTGTAAAAGAAGTATTTCCTTTCCTTGATCAGCATGTGAATGCTTTCCAGGTTGGAACTCCGGCTTATGAAACAGCTCTGTATGAAGCAAAAGATCTTACGGCAAAATTCTATGGTGTAAGTATATGTCTTGTGGCTACATTCTACAGTATTGTAGGAGGGATGCACGGCATCGTTTTGGCCGACTTTATCAAGTACATGATTATGATTGTGTGTTCGCTGTTTGTGGGTAGTATCGCCATGATGCATTTAGCTGATTCAGGAATAGCAATTAAAGATATGATGCCCGTAGGATGGGATAGCCCTATGTTTGGCTGGGAATTGGGGCTTGAATGGCAAAACATCCTTGCTGATGCACAGGTAAAACTGGAAAAGGATGGGTACAAACTATTCTCGGCTATTGTTGGGATGATGTTCTTCTCGGGTGTGCTTAAAAGTTTAGCCGGACCTGCACCAAACTACGATTGCCAGAAGATATTAAGTACTAAGTCTCCGGAAGAAGCCAGTAAGATGAGCGGATTCATTTCTATTATCCTGCTTCCTATTCGTTACTTTATGACAATGGGGCTTTGTATACTGGGAATACTTTACTTTAAAGATTTAACCCTTGGACAAACTGCTGACGGAATTAACTTTGAGAGTATAATGCCGGCTGTAATTAATAAATATCTTCCCGTGGGACTGGTAGGGCTTGTGCTTGCAGGATTCCTTGGGGCGTTTATGAGTAATTTCTCCGGCACGCTTAATGCAGGGCAGGCTTACTTAGTAAATGATATTTACCTGAAATTTATAAAACCGGATGCCGACAGAAAAAAAATCATCACCATGAGTTACCTGTCGGGTACAGTGATGGTTATACTGGGTGTTGGTTTAGGTCTTTTGATTAAAGATGTAAACATGATCTTCAATATCATTACTGCCGGACTTTACGGCGGGTTTGTATGTGCCAATGTGCTTAAATGGTACTGGTGGCGCTTTAATTCAAACGGATTTTTTTGGGGAATGCTTGCGGGTATTATCGCCAGCGCCATCCCTCCGGCATTATCAGTAAGCGGTGTAACCGATTATTTTGACGGTACCCGTATGTTGTATTACTTCCCTGTATTTATCATTATTCAGTTTGTGGCTTGTGTGATAGGTTCTTATGCGGCACCTCCTACAAATCAGGAAACACTTATAGACTTCTATAAAACAGTAAGGCCTTGGGGCTTCTGGAAACCAATTAAAGAGGCAGCTCAGGCTCAGGATCCTACTATTGTTGAAAACAAAAACTTTGGTGTCAACATGGCAAACGTAGCTATGGGTATTACCGGACAGATACTGTTAACATTACTCCCTATGTATTTTATACTTTCAAAATGGACAGGTTTTGCCATAGTGCTGGGACTAATGATAGTAATAGTACTGATAATGAAACGAACCTGGTGGAACAGGCTTACCGACTTCTAGAACAGAAAAACGAAAACTTGAATTTAATATAGATTATTATATGGCTAGTGAGATGATTACAAACAACCAGGTAAGAATACCTAACTATGAATCCCTGGTTAAAAAACATCAGGAACTGATTGAAAGAAAAAATACCCCGGTAGAAGATACCAACGGTATTTATACAAAATATAAAAACCCTGTAGTTACGGCAGCCCATACTCCTGTAGAATGGAGATATGACCTTAATGCGGCAACTAATCCGTTTGGCATGGAGCGCATTGGTATGAATGCTGCTTTTAATGCCGGAGCCATGAAATGGAATGGTAAGTATATTTTGGCTGTACGTACAGAAGGAGTAGACAGGAAATCGTTTTTCGCGATTGCCGAAAGCCCTAACGGCGTAGATAACTTTAAGTTTTGGGAAAAGCCGTGTGTAATCCCTCAGCTTGATGAGCCGGATACCAATGTGTATGACATGAGGCTTATTGAGCACGAAGACGGATGGATTTACGGTATTTTTTGTACAGAAAGAAAAGATCCTAACGCACCAAAAGGCGATACCAGTGCAGCAGTTGCTAATGCAGGTATTGTAAGGACTAAAGATTTGGTAAACTGGGAAAGATTACCTGATTTAGTATCTAATACAGGACAGCAGCGTAATGTGGTGCTTCACCCCGAGTTTGTAAACGGTAAGTATGCTTTATATACACGCCCGCAGGATGGTTTTATTGATGTGGGTAGCGGAGGCGGAATAGGTCTTGGTTTTATTGACGATATGACAAATCCGGTTGTTCAGGATGAGAAAATCATTTGTGGTAAAGTATATCATACGGTATATGAACTTAAAAACGGACTTGGACCTGCACCTATAAAAACAGAAAAAGGTTGGCTACATATGGCGCACGGTGTTCGTAACACTGCTGCCGGGCTTCGTTATACGCTATATATGTTCATGACAGATCTTAACGATATCTCTAAAGTAACACATCAGCCGGCAGGTCACTTTATGGGACCTGAAGGAGAAGAGAGAGTAGGTGACGTTTCTAACGTATTATTCTCTAACGGTTGGGTAGCAGATGAAAACGGTACTGTATATATTTATTATGCTTCTTCAGATACGCGTATGCACGTGGCGGTTTCTACAGTAGATAAGCTGGTGGATTATGTAATGAACACACCGGAAGATACTTTTACATCAGCAGGATCGGTAAATACAATTATTACTCAGGTAGAAAACAACAAAAAGTTTTTGTAATGGAATTAAAGTCACAAATGCACAATGAGCTACGCTCAATTTTGGACTATTGGGTTAACAATGCAATAGACGAAAAGAACGGAGGCTTTATTGGAACCATTGACTATACAGAGACAAAACAATATAATGACCCGAAAGGTTCAGTACTAAATGCCCGTATTTTATGGGCATTTTCTGCTTCCTATCCTATCACTCAAAATAAGGAACACCTGCAAATGGCCGAAAGGGCTTTTGATTATATAGCCTGTTATTTTTATGATAGGGAACATGGAGGGATTTTTTGGAGCCTGAATTATGACGGAACTCCAAACGATACCAAAAACCAAATTTATGCATTGGCATTTACCATATACGGCTTGTCTGAATTTTATACTGCTTCCGGAAATGAAGAGGCGCTTAAAATGGCTATTGCCTTGTATAAAAAAATACAAGAACACAGCTTTGATTCGGTACATAAAGGCTACTTTGAAGCCTTTACAAGAGACTGGCAGCCCATAGATGATTTGCGTCTTAGTGATAAGGATGCCAATGAGAAAAAAACCATGAACACGCACCTGCATATTGTGGAGGCTTATGCTAGCCTGTACAGGGTGTGGAAGGATGAAAAACTAAAACAGGTAACGGCAAATCTTCTCGAAACCATAGATAAGTATTTTATTAATACCGATACTAAACACCTGCGATTATTTTTTAATGAGGAATGGGTAGAGAAGGAAGTTGTTGTTTCTTACGGACATGATATTGAAGCAGCCTGGTTGCTGCAATGGTGTGCCGAAGTTATAGAAGATGAAAACCTTACAGCTATCTATAAAAGGCATGCTATGGTGCTTACCGAAGGTGCTCTTGAAGGGCTGGATAATGACGGTGGTTTGTGGTATGAACTGGAAATGCACAACAACCACATGATTGAGGAAAAACACTGGTGGCCACAGTCAGAATTATGGATTGGCTTAGTGAATGCATGGCAGCTAACAGGAGATAAAAAATACCTTGACCTTACCCAAAAGAACTGGGAGTTTGTTCAGGAGTATATACTCGATAAAACCAACGGTGAATGGGTTTGGGGAGTGAATAAAGATTATTCGCTTATAGAAAAAGATAAGGCCGGTTTTTGGAAATGCCCGTACCATAACTCAAGGGCATGTATAGAACTTATTAAAAGACTGCCTTAATTGAAGGAATAGTACGTCTTTTTGACAAAAAACAAGTAGTTCGAAAACGTTTGAAATCTTAATTTTCAAAAACCTAACACATTATAAAATAAGTGGTTTTTCTGCCCTGAAAAACCACTTATTCCTAAACGAAACTACTATGAAATCGAATTACAATTCAGTACTTGCGGCATTGTTTCTTACATGTATAACTTTTATAAGCTGTTCGTCAGACGGTGACAATAAAACTACAGAAGGAACAATTGATGAGCCCGTTGAAACCGTTGACGAACTTACCATAGCCAATGTACGCAGTTATATGGTGGATGCCAATGCTACCGATGAAACCGTAGCTTTATTCTACAATTTATACCACCTTTTAAAAACACAGTTTTTAGTGGGTCAGCAGGATGCCTTTAATGGTTTTTATAATAATGATGCGGGAGATTCAGACATGAAAAAGGCAACAGGCAATGACCCGGCTTTACTGGGGTCTGATTTTATGTTTATTACCGATGACCAGAATAATGAGCAGCCTGATAACTGGTTCTATCAGCAGGAAATCCTGATTACAGATGATGTTAAGGAAGCTTACAGTAAGGGAATGGTAAATATTTTCAGTTGGCATTTAAGGGAACCTTTTGAAGGTGAGAGCTTTTATACCAGTGATATGACCGACTACCAAAAGTACAATGCTTTCCCCAGTTTACTTCCGGGAGGTTTAAACCACGACTATTACAAAGCAAAACTGGATAAGGTTGCCAGTGTACTTTCTAACCTTAAGGATAATAATGATAAGCTTATACCTGTAATCTTCAGGCCGTTCCATGAGTTTGACGGAAATTGGTTTTGGTGGGGCAGTGCTTACTGTACTCCGGCACAATACCAGCAGGTATGGCAGTTTACGGTAGAATATTTAAGAGATACAAAACAGGTGCATAATGTGATTTATGCCTTCTCTCCCGATAATTCCTACACAACAGAGAGTCAGTATTTAAACCGTTACCCGGGTGATGCCTATGTGGATATACTGGGTATGGATAACTATGGTGATTTTAACAATCAGGGTACAGCAGGAGCAGTAACAGCAAATGCTAAACTTAAAATGATTTCTGATTTGGCGAAGGAAAAGGTTAAAATCGCAGCAATGACAGAAACCGGATTTCAAATAAATTCTTTAAATAGTCCTATTGACCATTTCTTTTCTGATTATATTTACAGCGCAATGACTAGCAATGATGTGGAATTGGCGTTTGTAATGTTTTGGGCAAATTCACAGGATGGGTATTATGTTCCGCCGGCGGGACAAACAGATACTCAGGATTTTGTAACTTTTGCCAACAAAGCAGGAAGCGTATTACAAAACGATATTCCTGATATGTATACTTTACCACAGTAATAAATGGATATGACAGAGACAAAGATGCTTCCGGCATCGTTAGAACAGTTTATTAAAGAAACAAGTATCGTTTCTTTTGCTCCGGGCAGAATTAACCTCTTGGGTGAACATACCGACTATAATGACGGTTTTGTTATGCCTGCCTCTATAGATAAAAGAATGTACTTTGTACTTACCCCAAGGGAGGACAGTACCATTAACCTGAAAAGCCTGGATATGAAACAGGATTTTTCAATAACAATTGAAAACCTCTCCAAAACAGATAATAAAACCTGGGCCAATTACATTTTAGGTGTAGTGGATGGTTTTATTAAAAAAGGTTTACAGGTTAAGGGGTTTGATGCCGTTTTTACAGGCAATATTCCTATTGGGGCAGGGGTATCATCTTCGGCGGCTTTAGAGTGTGCTGTTGCGGTAACTTTAAATGCCTATACTAATGCAGGTTTGGATAAAAGCACTTTGGCGCAAATCGCCCAAAAGGCCGAACATAATTTTGCAGGAGTACAGTGTGGTATAATGGATCAGTTTGCGAGTGTATTTGGTAAGAAAGATAGCCTTATAAAACTGGACTGTCGCTCGCTGGAACACGAATACAAGCCTTTAAAACTTGAAGGAGCAAGTCTTTTGCTGTTTGATAGTGATGTTAAACACTCCCTGGCATCTTCAGAATATAATGTGAGAAGAAAACAATGTGAGGAAGGTGTGGCTATGGTAAAAAAATATGTACCGTTGGTAGACAGTCTTCGTGATGTATCTCTCGAAATGCTTGATAAGTATGTATATCCAAATGATACGGTTGTATATAACCGTTGCCGCTATGTGGTAGAAGAAAACCAGCGTGTACAGCAGGTAGCTGCTTTTCTTGAAGCAGGGAACCTTAAAGCTGTTGGGCAAAAAATGTTTGAAACCCACGCAGGATTAAGAGGCCTGTATGAAGTAAGCTGTAAAGAATTAGATTTTCTGGTTTCGGCAGTAAGCGATAACCCTAATGTTTTAGGTGCACGATTAATGGGAGGCGGTTTTGGTGGCTGTACCATTAACCTTATAAAAACAGATGCTGTTGATGAGGTAATCCAACAGGTAGGAGAAAGTTATCATAAACAATATAATAAAGAACTGAAAGTATATCCTGTAAGTATAGGGGATGGCGCTACTGTAATAAAAAATGGATAAGAATTTAAACGAATACCCACACAGAAGATATAATGCCTTAACCGGAGAATGGGTACTGGTTTCTCCACACAGGAGCAAACGCCCGTGGCAGGGGCAGGTAGAGAAGCATTCGGCAGAGGTAAGACCTCAGTACGATCCCGGTTGTTATTTGTGCCCGGGTAATTCCCGTTCGGGAGGAGAACAAAACCCTGATTATAAGGATGTATATGTTTTTACCAACGATTTTTCTGCCCTATTAAAAGATTCACCTGATTTTGATGTTGTTGAAGACGATATTTTTAAAGCAGAATCAGAAAAAGGTATTTGTAGGGTAATATGCTTTTCGCCAGATCATAGCCTGACGGTTCCGCAAATGAAGGTGGAAGACATAAGGAAAGTAGTCGATTTATGGATTGAGGAATACCAGACTCTGGGTAGTGACCCCGAAATTAATTACGTACAGATATTTGAGAATAAAGGAGAGATAATGGGCTGTAGTAACCCGCATCCGCACGGACAGATATGGGCTTCCCAAAAACTTCCGGTTGAGCCTTCAAAAAAACAGCATTCACAGCAGGAGTATTTCCAAAAGCACGGGAGTACATTACTGTCAGACTATTTGCAAAAGGAACTTCAAAAAGACGAACGTGTAATTTTTGAAAACAACCATTTTGCTGCTGTAGTACCTTTTTGGGCAACATGGCCTTATGAGGCTATGATTATCCCCAAGCGTGCCATGGCAAGAATTACCGATATGACCGATGATGAGAAAACAGCTTTAGCCGAAACCTATAAAAGGCTCACCATGATATATGATAAGGTATTTGATGTTTCTTTCCCGTATTCAGCGGGTATACATCAGGCACCTACCGATGGTAAAGAACATAACGAATGGCACTGGCATATGGCTTTTTATCCGCCACTGTTACGTTCGGCTACGGTAAAAAAATTCATGGTGGGATACGAAATGCTGGCTACGCCACAAAGGGATATAACGCCCGAATCGGCAGCACAAATACTTAAAAACCTAAACTAAACCATAATATGAATAAGTTACTGGCAGGCTTGCTAACGTTGCCTTTATTGTTTTCCTGTGGAGACAAAAAGGAAAAAAACGAAGACACAGCTACGACAACCGAGATTGTTACACCCGAAAGAATAACTGTTAAAGGGACTGAACTGTACAAAGGGGACAAGCCTTATCATTATATAGGAACCAATTACTGGTACGGAACGCTGATTGCTGCTAAAGAAGGTGGCGACAGGGAACGACTGGCAAAAGAACTGGATATGATGAAGGAGTACGGTATAGACAACCTTCGTATTTTGGTGGGGGCAGAAGCCGGTACTCAGGATTTTACGGTTAACCCGGCACTGCAGCCGGAACAGGGTCAGTATGATAATAACTTGTTAGACGGACTGGATTACTTACTTAACGAAATGGCAAAACGCGATATGCATGCCGTATTATACCTTACCAATAACTGGGAATGGAGCGGCGGTATGGCGCAGTATCTTGAATGGAACGGTAAGGGGGAGTTTCCTAATCCTAATGTTCCGCCTCATACATGGCCTGAATTTATGGAGTATACAAAGCAGTTTCACAGCTGTGAGCCTTGTATGGAAGCCTTTAAAAACCATATAAAATTTATTTTAGGAAGATCTAACGCTTATAACGATAAGAAGTATACCGAAGACAATACCATTATGGCGTGGCAGGTAGCAAACGAGCCTAGGGTATTCACTGCAGATAATGAGGAGAAGTTTACATTGTGGCTTAACGATGTGGTAAACCTTATAGAAGAGTTGGATCCTTATCATTTAATATGTACAGGATCTGAAGGTAAGGCGGGCTCGGCAGATGATATTGCTATTTATGAACGTACGCACAACAATCCTAAAATAGATTACCTTACAATGCATATATGGCCTAAAAACTGGGGATGGTTTAAGCATGAAAATGCCGAAGAAACCCTGCCTGTTGCCATTGCTAATGCCCAACAGTATATTAACGACCATATCGCTGTGGCGCAAAAACTGAACAAGCCTATAGTGCTTGAGGAGTTTGGACTTCCGCGTGAAGGGGAGAGCCTTGATAAAAAGGCATCTGTAGCAAACAGGGACACTTTTTATAAGTCGATTTTTGGCAGGCTGGAGCAAAGCGTTACAAATAAGGAAGCTTTTGCCGGACTTAACTTTTGGGGTTTTGGCGGTATAGGTAAAAACAATCCTGAAAACGGTAAGTGGAATAAAGGAGATGATTTTACTACCGATCCTCCGCAGGAACCACAGGGACTTAATTCGGTTTTTGCAACAGATACTACTACTCTTAACCTTATAAAAGAGTACAATAAGAAATTACAGAAATAACAAAAGGGCTTTGCCCTTTTTTTAATGTATATTTACTGCCTTAATTTAAAACACACCATGAAAAAAGCAACATTATTTATTACCGCTTTCCTTATGGCAGGAGCCATGAAGGCACAGGATTCTGTAACACTTGATATACAGTTACTGCCAAGTAAAAAGTACGAGCAGGCATCTGTACAAAATATACAAATGGACGTGGAATATGGAGGAGGAGCCCAAAAAATGGATATGAAAATTTCTATTAACGGGGAGATTAATACTAAAAAAGAGACCAATGGGATGATACCTGTTGTTATGGGTACATCAATGTCTATGTCAATGGAAATGGAAGGTATGCCGGGAAATTCCAATGATGTTAAGATGGATATGTATGGTAAAGTTAAAAAAGGTGAATTTGTACCTGTTTTTGACTCTATCGTTGCGCCGGATATGCCTTCACAGGCTAAACAGCTGGCTCTTGAAGGCGTGAAAGATATGCTTACAAAAATCGATTACCCTAAAAAGACCCTTAAAATAGGAGAAACTTTTGTTCAGGATGTTCCTATTGATATGCCTCTTGGTGGCGGAGCTGTAAAAATAAATGATAAAATAACCTATACACTTAAAAAAGTTGAAAGTAAAAAAGCTTATTTTGATGTAGTTCATAATATCTCTATGGATGGAAGCCTTGCAGATGGTCTAAGTATGAAAGGCTCTGGTAATGGAACCGGTAAAATGGTTTATGATATAGATACTAAATATCCTGTTGTTAACAATGGAGAAATGAGTATGGACTTAGATATGGAACAGGGAGGGATGCCTATGAAAATGAAGATGGTTACCAAGGTAAGTCAAACGACTCAGGTAAGTAACTCCAAATAATATTCAATAAATAATAAAAAGGGCTTTAGCCCTTTTTTTTTGCACAAAATAGAAAACATGTCTTCAGTAAATTGTTATTGTGGTTCGGGTAAGTTATTTGTTAACTGCTGCCAGCCGTATATTAACGGCATCGAAAAAGCGCCAACAGCCGAAGCGCTTATGCGTTCCCGTTATTCGGCTTACGTGGTGCAAAATGCCGATTATTTATGGTTAACCACAGCACCAAAGGAAAGAAGGCATCATAGTAAGTCAGCCATGCTCGAGTGGTCCAGGAGCAACCAATGGATAAGGCTTGAAGTACTAAAAACTACAGAAACTACTGTTGAGTTCAAAGCGTATTACATTGATAATAACCTTACAGGGCAAATACACCACGAAAAATCTAATTTTATAAAACAGGGAGATAGCTGGTTTTATGTAGATGGGGAGTATTAATTTGCTTTTTATCGCTTTTTTATGCTGTTTATCAATTAAATAGGATTTTTTAAAACAAAAATCCTAACTTTAATATATAAATCCCACAGATTATGGAGCCCACACCCGAAATAATCAGGATTGTACAGCGTTACCTTACTTTTAAAAAGCTTAATCCGGGAGCTATTGATGGTATTGCAGGTAAAAAAACCTATGCCGCACTGGATAAGCTTAAAGATCTTCCCAAAAGCTGGAAAGAGGAAAGAAAACTGGTAGGAGCTATACAATTGTATGCAAAAGAGCAAGGCCTTGACCCCGGACCAATAGACGGACTATGGGGGCAACGTACCCAGTCGGCCTACGATCAGCTCAAATATATCCTTTTATATGGTGAAACTCCACAACCCTGGAGGGCAGAAGACAGGGAGCCTGTAAACCCTAATAACTGGCCGGTGCAAAGCCAGTCGGCATTAGAGGATTTTTACGGCAAAGCAAAACCTACAGGAAATAAAAACCTTACTACGTTTGCCATACCCTACCCTATGGTACTGGCATGGGATACTTCAAAAAAAGTTACTAAAATCACGGCGCATGTCAAAGTAAAAGACAGTATTCTCCGTGTATTAAATAAAGTTCACGATTATTACGGGCTAACCGAAATAAAAAGGCTTCGACTGGATTATTTTGGCGGATGCTTCAATTACCGTGTTATGAGAGGAGGTACATCATTAAGTACCCACTCATGGGGTATAGCCCTTGATTTCGACCCTATAAACAATCAGCTTCGCTGGGGTAGTGATAAAGCTGCCTTTGCCCGCCCGGAGTATAATAAGTGGTGGGAGTTTTGGGAAGAAGAAGGCTGGGTAAGCCTGGGACGTGAACGTAATTACGACTGGATGCATGTTCAGGCAGCAAAATTGTTTTCATAAATTGTGTTTAAGTGTATAGTTACTAGTTATTGGGGGCGAAAGCCCCCTTTTCTTTTTTAGGCTGCAAATGTTTTTTAGTATTTTTACACAAACCAATAATTCATAATATTTTAATGTATATAGTAGGGTTTCTTGTTAGTGCTGCAATTATATTTTTTGCCGGTAAAAAACTTTCTTTTTACGGCGATTTACTGGCCGATATGACCGGTATGGGTAAAGCCTTTATAGGTTTGATATTAATGTCTACCGTAACATCACTTCCGGAGCTTATGGTGGGTATAAGTTCGGTGTCCATAGTACAGTCGGCCGATCTGGCTATGGGTGATATATTGGGGAGCTGTGCCCTTAATCTTTGCCTGCTCTCGTTTATGGATGTTTTTACCTCTAAAAACAAGCCTCTTTTCTCACAGGTTTCGCAAAGCCATATACTGGCAGCTTCATTTGGTGTAATACTGCTGGCTTTTGTAGGGCTTGGGTTATTTTTTGAGACCGATATATTATTTTCCCATTCTATTGGGGTTACCAGTATTAGCTTTGCTGTATTGTATTTAATGTCGGTTCGTACCATATACAGATACCAAAAAGCAAATTCGACAGATAGTATCGAGGTTAACGATAACGGACATACCGAGGTGTATACATTACACGGGGTTATTTTAAGGTACTCTTTCTTTGCTTTAATTATTATTGTTGTAGCGCTTTCCCTGCCGTTTTTCGCCGAGCATATAGCCGAACAAACAGGACTGGGCAAATCGTTTGTGGGTACACTGTTTTTGGCAGTGTCTACATCACTGCCCGAGATTGCCGTTTCTGTAGCTGCTGTAAGAATGGGCTCTGCCGATATGGCTGTGGGGAATCTTTTAGGAAGCAACATATTTAATATATTCATCCTGTTTATAGATGATATATTATATACCAAGGGACTTCTTTTAAAAGATGCTGCCGATATTAATGTAATGACGGTTTTTATTGTGCTGATGATGACAGCTGTGGCTATTATAGGTTTTATATTCCCGTACCAGAAGAAAAGGATATTTATGGCTTGGGATACACTGGTTATATTTCTGCTTTATGTGTTTAGCCTTGTACTGCTCTATAACTTAGGTTAAAGGTGTAACAAATAGTGCTTTTTGACAACTAATAATTAATCAAATCAAAAAACAATAAAGAAAATGACATCACACGAAATTGACTACCATATATATGGTGAAGAAATGCAATATGTAGAAATAGAGCTTGATCCGCAGGAAGCTGTAGTGGCCGAGGCAGGTAGCTTTATGATGATGGATACCGGTATACACATGGATACCATTTTTGGCGACGGTTCTAACCAAACACAGGGTGTTATGGGTAAGCTGTTCTCGGCAGGTAAAAGGCTACTTACAGGGGAAAGCCTGTTCATGACAGTGTTTTTAAACCAATACCACGGTAAACGAAAAGTAAGTTTTGCTTCTCCTTACCCGGGTAAAATTGTACCTATAGACCTAAGCGAATACGGCGGACGCTTTATCTGCCAAAAGGATGCTTTCCTTTGTGCGGCAAAAGGAGTGTCGGTAGGGATTGAGTTCTCCCGAAAATTAGGCAGAGGTCTGTTTGGTGGTGAAGGTTTTATTATGCAGAAACTCGAAGGTGACGGTATGGCATTTGTACATGCCGGAGGTACACTGGCTCGCAAAGAATTACAAGCAGGCGAAGTACTTAAGGTAGATACAGGCTGTATTGTAGGCTTTACTAAAGATGTGCATTATGACATCGAATTTGTAGGCGGTATTAAAAATTCCATTTTTGGAGGTGAAGGACTGTTTTATGCGACGCTTCGTGGTCCGGGTGTGGTATATATACAATCGTTGCCGTTTAGTAGGCTTGCAGGAAGAATTTATGCTTCGGCACCTCAGGGTGGAGGTCAGCAAAGAGGCGAAGGTAGCATACTGGGCGGACTGGGTAACCTGCTTGACGGAGATAACAGATTCTAATTAAAAATAAACATAGTATACAAAAGGGCTTTTTAAGCCCTTTTGTATTTTAACACTGAGTGTTTTATTCACACCATAACTATATGTATATTTGATGCTGGCTTTAGGGGTATTCTGTAAAGAATTGAGAGAGTCCCTTTGAACCTGATTCGGTTTATACCGGCGTAGGGAAAAGCGTATCTGTATACACTTCTATATCCTGATTTCTTTTCGGGAAACTCTTAAGCCATATTTACGCACCATAAAAAACTTAAATATGAGAGAGTCCCTTTGGAAATCTGTTTTACAACTAAGGCAAAATTCCCCTTTGGTACATAATATTACCAATTATGTGGTAATGAACAACACGGCAAATGCACTATTGGCAGCAGGGGCATCGCCTATTATGGCACATGCCCATGCTGAGATTGAAGAGATGGTGAGCATTTGCGGAGCCACGGTTATAAATATAGGTACGCTTGACGAATACTGGATTGAAAGCATGTATAAGGCTGCTGCAAAAGCCCAACAATTGGGTAAGTCCTGGGTGTTGGACCCTGTAGGGGCGGGAGCAAGCAATCTTCGTAATACTACAGTGGCACAGCTACTGAAATATAAACCGACAGTAATTCGTGGTAATGCATCAGAGATTATGGCACTGGCCAATGCCGGAGGACAGTCAAAAGGGGTAGACAGTACGCATCAGTCTGCAGAGGCTATAGCTTCTGCCAAATGGCTTAACGAAAATACAGGAGCCGTAGTTTGTATATCGGGTGCTACCGATGTGATTGTTTCTGCAAATCAAAAGATATTTATCGATAACGGGCATGTAATGATGACAAAAGTAACCGGGCTTGGTTGTACAGCCACGGCTCTTATTGGTGCTTTTGTAGCTAGTGAACCTGATAATGCTGAAGGGGCTACAGCAGCAGCTATGGCATTACTTGCTATTGCTGGGGAGATTGCCGTACAACAGTCTGAAGGACCGGGTAGTTTGCAAATGCATCTGCTGGATAAGTTGTATAATCTTACCGAAGATGAATTCAACACTCATCTAAAAGTAACTATTAAAAATGACTAAGCCGTTTCCATATAAGCTATATCTGGTAATAAGCCAAGAAGCCTGCTGTGGCAGGGATATGCTTTGGGTTGCCGAACAGGCAGTGAAAGGCGGAGTCGATTTGGTACAGATAAGGGAGAAGAACAAAAGTTATCCTGATTTTCTTGAAAGCAGCTTAAGGCTAAAGGAAATACTGGACAGATATCGTGTACCGCTTATTGTAAATGATAATCCTTTAGTAGCAGTAAACTGTAATGCTTATGGAGTACATGTAGGGAATTCCGATTTACCTCCGTCTGAAATTAAAAAGAAATGGCCTGATTGTAATATGACAGGCTATTCGGTAGAATATTTGGAGCAGCTTTCAGGAACGGAAATTCAGTTTGCCGATTACCTTGGGGTAAGTCCGGTATTCAGTACGCCAACAAAAACCGATACGGTTACCGAATGGGGGTTGGAGGGGATAGCCAAGATAAAGAGTATTACAGATAAGCCTCTTGTGGCAATAGGAGGGATTAATGAAACAAATGCTCAAGAGGTAATACAGGCAGGAGCCGATTGTCTTGCAGTGGTATCGGCAATATGTGCTGCCGATAATCCAACTATTGCTGCCCAAACATTACGAAACTTAATTGAAACAGCATGAAAAAGAAATATACATACCCAACAGTGCTAACAATAGCAGGTACCGATCCCAGCGGAGGAGCAGGTATTCAGGCCGACCTGAAAACATTTTCGGCATTGGGATGTTATGGCATGTCGGTTATTACTGCTCTGGTTGCACAAAATACCACAGGCGTAAGGGGTATACATAATGTCCCTGCACAATTTGTAGAGCAGCAGTTGGATGCTGTTATGGAAGATATCCGTCCAAATGCCATTAAAATAGGAATGGTACATACCTCGCAGCTTGTTGAGGTAATTGCAGCCACACTTAAAAAGTACCCTGATATTCCGGTGGTGTTCGATCCGGTTATGGTGGCTACCAGTGGTGATGAGCTCATTGAGGATGCTACTATAGAGGTAATCGTTTCACAGCTTTTTCCGTTGGTTACACTAATTACACCAAATATGGATGAGGCTTCCTTGTTGGCCAATATGCCTATTGAAACCGTAGCCCAAATGCAGCAGGCAGGACAGGTAATAAACCGTACAGGTTGTAAGGCTCTTTTAATGAAAGGGGGACACCTGAAAACAAAACAGCTTACCTCAATCCTTATGGATAAGAACGGAATTGTAAATACCTATGTTTCCGATAAGGTAGATACCAATAATGTACATGGTTCAGGCTGCACACTGTCGTCTGCTATTGCTTCTTATCTGGCAAGGGGAGAGGAGTTGCAGGGTGCGGTTGCCCAAGCGCAGGAGTATATTAACGGTGCCATATACCACGGCAGGGATGTACTTATAGGTAACGGAAACGGACCTTTAAATCATTTTTATAACCCACAAACCATGATAAAAAATGAAATGGAGTGAAAAAGCATGGCAGGAAATTCTGCCTATTTATAACGATATTATCCAAATGCCTTTTATAACCGAACTGGCAAACGGAACACTGGACTTAGAAAAGTTTAAATACTATATGCAGCAGGATGCTCACTATCTGGAATATTTTGCACGAACACTGGCTGTGATTAGCGCCAAAGCTCAAAGTGTAGATACCATGCTGGATTTTATTCGCTTTTCAGAAGGTGCTATAGTGGTCGAAAGGGCTTTACATGATTCTTACTTCAAACAATTTAACGTGGGGGACAGGGTACCTATGTCGCCTACCTGCCATCACTATGTGCATTATATGCAAAGTACGGTGTATATGCAGCAGGTTGAGGTAGGTATGGCTGCTGTATTACCTTGCTTTTGGATTTATAAAAAAGTGGGTGATCATATACTGGAAATACAAACAAAAGAAAACAACCCTTATGCCGATTGGATAAACACTTATGGTGGAGAAGAGTTTGGACAGCTTGTGGAGAAATCCATTACACTTTGTGATGATGCTGCTAATAGTTGTACGAATACTCAAAGAGAGCAGATGACTGTGGCATTTGTAGATGCAAGCCGTTTGGAATACCTGTTTTGGGATAGCGCCTATCAATTGGAAAAATGGAAGAGGTAAATAAAAAAGCGTGGTAACAGCCACGCTTTTTTATTATTAAAAGAAACTGAATTTTATTTCAGTTCAAATTCAGTTTCCTGATTATCAACAGAACTGGTGCCTACAAACACTTTAAAAGTTCCCGACTCTACCAGATATTCACCTTCGTTGTTAAAGAAACCAAGCTCTTTATCGGTAAGGGTAAAGGTAACTGTTTTGGTTTCTCCTTTTTTAAGCGGAACCAACTCAAATCCTTTAAGCTCTTTTACAGGTCTTGACAGGCTTGCTGCTATATCCCTTATGTATAGTTGAACCACTTCCTTACCGTCATAATCTCCTGTATTGGTAACTTCAACAGATACTTTTACAGGCTCACCTTTAGCATAGGTTTTCTTGTCTAGCTTAACGGTACCATATTTAAAGGTAGTGTAGCTTAACCCGTGGCCAAATGCGAATAACGGAGTTTTTTCCACATCACTGTAGTGAGACCAGAAAACATTATTGTCGCTGTTAGTTGGTCTTCCTGTACTGTGTTGGTTATAATAAATTGGAACCTGTCCTACATTACGAGGAAAACTCATTGGTAATTTGCCACTAGGGTTATAATCACCATACAGTACCTGTGCTACGGCATTACCGGTTTCGGTACCTAAGTGCCATGCCTCAACTATTGTTGGTATGTTTTCTGCAGCCCAAGGTAAAGCTAATGGCCTGCCATTATTAAGTACCAAAACTATATTAGGGTTTACCTTATAGATTTCTTCCAGTAATTCCTGTTGTAGTCCCGGTAGGTCAAGGCTGGTACGGCTACGGCCTTCACCACTTTGGAAGCCGTGCTCTCCAAGAACCATTACCACAACATCGGCTTCTTTAGCTGCTTTTTTAGCTGCTTCAAATCCGCTTCTGTCGGTAGTATTGAAAACCAGTTCATCAAGGAAAGTAGTTTTACCAATGGTTATGTCGGCGCCTTTTTCATACACTAATGTGTTGCCTTTGTACTGCTGCATACCTTCCAGTACCGATACAGCCGTATTATCATCTGAAGCAATTCTCCAGCTTCCAAGCGGGCTCGTTTTATCATTGGCAAGCGAACCGATAAGTGCAATTTTCTGACCTTTCTTTTTAAGCGGAAGCAGGCTGCCTTCGTTCTTTAATAGTACAATTGACTTTTTAGCCATGTCCAGTACGGCTTCATGGCTTGCCTTACTGTATATGGTTTCTTTTTCGCGTTTTTCATCGCAGTAACGGTATGGGTCATCAAAAAGGCCAAGTTCAAATTTCACCCTTAAAATACGTCTTACTGCATCATCAATTAAGGCTTCGTCCACTTTGCCTTCTTCAACCAGTTTAACCAATTCGTAAACATACAGGTGAGATTCCATATCCATATCGGCACCTGCTTTAACTGCTTTTTCGCTGGCTTCGGCACCATCCTGAGCAAATCCGTGGGCAATCATTTCCCTTATCGATGCCCAGTCGGTAATAACAAAACCGTCAAAACCCCATTTCCCTTTCAGTATATCCCTTTGCAGGAAGCTATTTCCTGTTGCAGGAACTCCGTTAAGAATGTTAAATGAGTTCATGTAAGTACGCACTCCGGCATCATTAGCCGCCTTGAACGGAGGTAGTACAGTGTTGTATAATGTAGCGTTACCAATATCCACTGTGTTATAATCCCTACCGGCTTCTGCAAAGCCATAAGCGGCAAAGTGCTTGGCACAGGCTGCAATGGTAAGCGGGTTGGAAAGGTCGTCTCCCTGAAACCCTTTTACTCGGGCGATTGCCACCTGGCTTCCTAAAAACGGGTCTTCTCCGGCACCTTCCATAACACGTCCCCAGCGGGCATCACGTGAAATATCAACATTAGGGCCAAAGGTCCAGTTGATACCCGAAGCAGCTGCTTCAGAAGCTGCAGTTTTAGCAGAATTCTTTATAGCATCCATATCCCAGCTGGCAGCTTCGGCAAGTGGTATAGGGCTTAATGTTTTATAACCGTGTATTACGTCAAAACCTATAATAAGCGGAATACCCAGGCGGGTTTCCTCAACCGCGATTTTTTGTACAGCACGCACTTCCTTTACACCACGAACGGTAAGCATGGAGCCTACCCATCCTTTACGCAGGTGTTCGTATTTTGTGGCAGCGTTACCTTCTTTTGGTGACGGACCTGTTACATCCCAAAAGCCGTTATATTGATTCATTTGACCTACTTTTTCCTCAAGGGTCATTTTGGTCAGGAGTTCATCCACTCTTTGTTCTATATCCTGTTTTTTATCCATTAATTTCTTTTTTTGAGCATTAGCGGTGCAAACAGTAAGCACGGCAAGTATCAATAAAGTCCGTTTCATAATTATTCACTTAAAAAAGATGAGGCCGGTAATCCTGCACCGTTAAATAAATCGGGCTTAGCGGTGTTGTGCCATGCATAACGTACAGTAACCGGTTCTTTTACCTTTTTGGATGAAACTACTACAGTATTGTTTTTTATGGTTGCAGTTGCAGGGTAAAATTTACCGTCTTTTCCGGCTACTTCAAACAGTTCTGATTTTTTTGAAGAAAAATGTAGTCCTTCGGCATAATCAAAACGTATGGTTACTTTGTTTTTACTGATAGTGATGTCTTTATAAAGCGGACCATATACCACTCCTGTATCAATACCGTATTGTGATTTTAATACAAGGTTACCCAGCCTTTCGCCTACGGTTCTCTTATCACGTGGGTGTATATCATCGGTAGGGCTAACATCACCTACAACCACCATCCCGGTTTTAGGAACTTCATTAAGTACTTTGCGTTGTGAGTTACGTATTATTACACCACCGTATGTATCGTTCTCATAGTTAAACGGCGCTATTTGTATAAAATAGAAAGGGAAATCATCGCCCCATGCCTTACGCCATGATTTGATAAGTCCTGCCAGTGTTTTATCGTATACAGTACTACCTACATTGCTTTCTCCCTGATACCATATAGCACCTGCCAGCTTAAAGCCAACAAAAGGATTTATCATAGTGTTGTAGGTGCGTCCCGGTTCTGTAGGCCCCCAGGTAACCGGAGTAAGTTTTGCGGCTGCTTCGGCAAGTACTGGGTCTTTGGCGATATAATCTTCAGGCATCCAAATCTCTGCGGGAGTACCACCCCAGCTGGAGTTAATAAGCCCTATTGGAACATCTTTCAAATCCTTTTGTAAACGCTCACCAAAAAAGTAGGCTACAGCACTAAAGTATTTCATGGTTTCAGGAGTACATTCCTGCCAGTTGCCCACAATGTTCATTTGAGGTGAGGTACCCGCTATTTTTGGAGCTGTAAAGAAACGTATGTTCGGATAATTGGCTTTTGCAATTTCAGCTTCGGCATTGTCTATACCTATTGAAGCTGACCATTCCATGTTTGACTGCCCCGAACAGAACCATACCTCACCAATCATTATGTTTTTAATGGTAAGTTCATTGTATCCTTTAAAATGCAGGGTGTAAGGTCCGCCTGCTTCAGGAGTTTTAAGTTTTACTTCCCAGTGGGCCTGATTATCGGGCTTGATTTTAATTTCTTCTTTAGACCATCCTACAGTAAGGGTAACATCTTCAAAAGGGCTTGCCCATCCCCAAATAGTAACTTCGCTGTTGCGTTGCAGTACCATGTTGTCTGAAAAACAGGAAGGTAGTAATACATTTGCTTTTGCAGTTCCTGTAATTAGCAGGATGAAAAGCGACAGGTAAAAGCTTATTTTATTCATTTAAAAGTGATTTTAAGAATGGAGCTAACTCGTTTGCCATTTCCTGATGATCTTTTATATCAGGATGGTAACCACAACCGTGAGGAGTGATGTCGCTGAATTCAAAAACCTGGATTGGTTTATGTTTTTTATCGTCCTTATAAGCTGCCTGTACGCGTTTAAGACAGTTGGTAAAAACCTTGGCCTTTTCTCCTTTAACCATTGGGCTGGTTAATAATACGATTTGTGTGTTAGGGGAGTGACTATAAATGGTTTTAATAAAGTTTACATAGTTTTCCACATACTTGTCGGTATTGAATGGAAGCCTTTCCTTTTTGCCATCTCCGTCAGAGAAATCATTAGTGCCTAGCGCAATGCAGGTAATATCGGGATTGAACCCGAATTTATAAGGAACTGTTTTGTCAGAATTGTTCAGGTAGATGTTCTCGTATACATCAGGCATTATTTTTTCCTTTTCATGCTCGTCGTTCCAGTTACGGTAAATACCGATACCGGAAACCGAACTTAATACGAAATCGGCATCAAGGGTTCTTGATGTAACTGGGCCATATGCAAAATAAGCATTGTGTTGGTCAAACCATTCGCCCGTACCACACGGAATCTCTTCGGTTTCGTTGCCCATACCACAGGTAATGGAATCACCTATAAATTCGATTTTCTTTTTTCCTTTTTCTTTTTTGGTTTTTACGATATCTCCTTCGGCACCAGAGAATATAATGCTTCCGTTTCCGGCCTCGGTAGCTTTGTAAACCGTTACCTTATGAATGTCGTTTTCACCACTTGGTATGTTTATAAAAACATTACCGGGTTTGATGTTTACTTTTTCTTTCCCCATGTATTTACCGTCAACTTCAATAACTATATAATCATACTGGTTGTAGTTGTTAAGTGACTGTGCATTAATGGTGCATTGAGAACCTTTATAGCTGAAGGTAACAGATGATCCCGGTCCTACCAGTATTATCCTGTTGTCTTCGGTTTTATCGGTACGCCCCTGTGTAATGTATAAGTTGGGTTTTGAAGTAGGTTTGCCTGCAGATAGTGCTAATGCAGAAACCAATAGTAAACAAAGAGTTTTTTGTAGTATTTGCATGGTAATTTTTATAAGAAAGTAAATGTAGGTAAAAATGACCTTTTGCTCATGTATTATAATATCAATTCATTATAAAATTTAAACATATAGTATATTTTAATAAGGATATTTATGAACTGTGTAAAAATGTCTTTTGAAAAGTGTCAATAATTAATAATGAGGTGGTTGCTTGGTTTATATCCGTTTTTGTGCTACTAAGGTTGTGTTAAAGTGATAAGAGTTTGTTTTGAGCTTTAGTATTTTTAAGGTAAACAATACATACCTATGAAAAAGCTAGATGAAATAAACCTGCCTGCTGTTAAAAAGAACATTAGCGTGATGGAACAGTTGGTATCGGTATTGGGAGGTAGTTATCTTTTATACGATTCACTAAGGTATAAAAGAGGAGTAGCTGAATATGGGGCTGCAGCTTTTATGTTGTTTAGGGGTATTAGTGGTTTTTGTCCGGTAAGCGAATTAGGACATCGACTGTTGGATAAAAATTACAGGCATAACTCAAACGTGAATATACATACCCGAATGGTGATTGATAAGCCTATTAATGAGGTGTTTGATTTTTGGCGAAACCTAGATAATTTGCCTCTTTTTATGGATCACCTTAAAAGTGTGGAAATGTTAAGTGATACAACATCTGAATGGGTTGCTGTACTACCTGGCGGACTGGGTACTGTACAATGGCAGGCAGAAATTGTAGGGGAGGAAGCTAACCGTTTTATAGGCTGGCAGTCATTACCGGGAGCCGAAATTAAGAATGCAGGGAAAGTACAGTTTAAGGATGTCGGAGAGTTGGGTACACTTTTACATATTACTTTTTCCTATCACGCACCGTTTGGTGCTATGGGGCAGGAAATAGCCAAACTGCTTACTCCGGCTTTTGAAAAAACCATACGTGATGATATAGCTGCCTTTAAAAGCTATATGGAAACAGGTAGGGTAAAAACAAAAATAAAGCAGTCAAGAATTTATTCTTAAACACGATTGAATTAGTCGGTACAAAAATCTTCAGGGTTATACTCGTGCTGTAAGCCCGGGCTGAATTTTTCCTTTATTCTCCTGTGTCTTGATTCGTTGCCTGCATGAATTTGCTTTTCACTAGAATTTAAAACTACCTCATCCTGATTGTAGCTATTGAGGTTTTTGTCTGGTTGGTTCATGGTGATATTTTTTTGGAAGCATAAGGTAATGAATTTATTTTTAATTAGTTATGTTGGTTTTAATTGTTAATGCAGACTTAACCTGATTTGCTTTTTACAAACAGTTTCATAAACAGTATTATTCCGCACAGACTACCGGCAACAGCATTAGCTAATATTATGGGAATGTCTTTACGTAATATGCCATATATAACCCATGATATCATTCCGGCAAAAAGCAGGGCATATGTAGCTGCTGAAAGGCTTTTTGTAGACTTGGTTTTTATAACCTTGATTGCTTGGGGTATATTGGCTCCGGTAGTCAATATGGCGGCAATGAGTCCGAGTATTTGAGTATAATTCATTTTTCAGGATTTAGATTCAGGGCAAAAATAAAGGCTGTTTAAACAGCCTTTTACATGGTTAATGAGTTTTGTTACCTTTAGATATAACCGTCTTTGTCAGGATGGTTATCAGTTCTTGTAATGTGTTTACTCTGATCGTAATGATGATGATGATGTGGATGGTGATGTGAGATGTCTTTCCTTACCAGCTTGGGGAAGGTTGCAAGTTCTTGTGGATTTACTTTTGCCGGGTCTTCGTATGGTAAATATTCATAACCCCACATTTTACCATACATGTTTACGCCTTCATTTGGTGCGCCCTGATTGCCTGGATCCTGACGCCCGAAAAATTCATTTGCCATAATCGCTTAAAATTTAATTAGTTAAATATAATAAAAAATTAACGATTTAGCAACTTTTCTGTGTTAATAATATATATATTTAATATAATTATTATAAAAAATAATAATGTTTTAATAGAGAAGTGTTAAAAAAAAGCCCGAAAAGAGGCTTTCTCCTACATATAACTGTCCCTTTCAGGGTTGTCATTGGTATTTGTAATGTTTCGTCCGCTTCTTACAGCCGATTGTTTTCTGTTGGTCATATGGTTTTCCCTTTCCTCTTCCATGTCAGGATTATCAGTTTTTTTCTGTTTTGGGAAAGTTGCCAGCTCAACCGGATTTATGATTGCGGGATCGTTTGTAGGGATTAATTGTTCATCCGGATTATTTAGTGCATTATCGGGTTTGTTTGCCCTTTTTTTATCATCAGTTGCCATAACTTTCAAATTTTAATGGTTATTAATTTTTTGGTACAATCCTGCTATGATTGCTACTATAAAGTTACTAAAAGC
The DNA here is from genome assembly GCF_046000485.1 of Flavobacterium rhizophilum. Lineage (NCBI taxonomy): Bacteria > Pseudomonadati > Bacteroidota > Flavobacteriia > Flavobacteriales > Flavobacteriaceae > Flavobacterium > Flavobacterium rhizophilum. Next base: position 77,887 of record NZ_JBELQB010000011.1, on the reverse strand, counting down.
TTACAGTGTAAATGATAATATTTTTCCAATTAACTCATCATTAACAAGTTGTGTGTTTTGTGGGCGTTTTATCCCAAAAAAACTCCATTTTAACGTTTTTTTGGAAGAATAGTCGGCTTGTAAAAATTACAAGTGTATGTTTGTGACAGGTTAGTTACGCAGAATTATTTTTTTCCAATTTGATTTAATCATAGGACACATTGATTTTTTTAGTAGTTGTGCCATCGGCTTTTTAGCCGATGGTTTTTTATTTATAACTTTACTGTATTAATTCAGTATAAGTATATGAAAATCACGTTTTACCTCCTGTCCCTGTTTTTGCTTTCCTGCAATAGTAACGATGTCTTACAGGAAAAAGGAAAGTTAGAGCTAAAAGAGGCTTCGGGCATTGAGTATGTACACCAAACCGGAAAGCTATGGGTGCTTGAGGATAGCGGAAACAAAAACAGTCTTTATAGTTTAGATGAGAATGGAAAAACCGAAAAGAAATTAAAAATTACCAATGCTAAAAATAAGGATTGGGAAGATTTAACATCTGATAAGGAAGGAAATATTTATATAGGTGATTTCGGGAATAATGATAACGACAGGAAAGATCTTGTTATTTACAGAGTAGATAAGGAAGAACTGGAAAAGAAAGAGGCGAAATCATCTTACAAAGTTTCGTTTTATTACCCTGAGCAAAACGAGTTTCCGCCAAAGCGTTCCAAAATGTTTTTTGATGTGGAAGCCTTTTTTGAACTTAACAGCAACTTCTACTTATTTACCAAAAACAGAAGCGCAAAATTTGATGGTACCTTCTTTGTGTACAAGGTGCCAAATAAAGAAGGGGAGCATGCAGCACAACGAATAGCTAAACTTAATAGTTGCAAGGTATACAGCAAATGTGCCATTACTGCTGCCGATATTAGTCCTGACGGGAAAACTGTAGCGCTTTTGTCTTCAGACAAAGTATGGTTGATTACTGATTTTGAAAATGATAATTTTAAACAGGAAAACATGTCGCAATACCCATTGGGACATATGTCCCAAAAGGAAGGTATTTGTTTTAAGGATAATTATACCCTTTATATTGTTGACGAGAAAGGAAACAAGGCAGGTGGTTATCTTTATGAATTGGGTATGGAAAGATTATTAAAATCCGAATAATAACCCAAAGGCTACCCTGCCACCATCTGAACCGTGGAAATAAAATGCTTTTGCCGTAAGAGCATCTACACCGTTTATCCATAATCCGCCACCGGCAGACTGGTGCCATTTTCTTGAACTATCATTTTCTATCCATACACGTCCGTAGTCATATCCGCCAAATATTCCATATTTAAAAGGGATAATACTACTTCTGAAATTTCCTAGAGTAAGTCTTAGATCAGTACTTTGTAAATAAGATTCCTTCCCTGTAAAACGTTGGTTTCTGTAACCGCGTAAATCACTATCTCCACCAAGTGTAGCGGCCTGGTAAAATTCAAAATTATTATTAAACAGTACATGCCCTTTAAAAGTAGTGGCAAACACCAGGTTCTCATCACGGGTAATTCTGTGGGTAAAGCCAAGAACGCTTTGCACATGGGGAAAGTTTCTTTCTGCCTGATCCATACTCATAGTCCATCCACCCGATATGGAGAACAACATTCCCATAGCAGGTAATGATTTTATGTCATAATTTTCAAATTTATACTTACCATTAATGGTAGCATATTGCCTGTGTTCCTGTAAATAATCAGGTATAACCCCTGGTTGACTTACTAAGCGGTTATTGCTTTCTTCTACCTCAATAGTCCTGAACATGGTATGTAATTCAAAGTAACTACCGTTAGGGGTTTCTTTGAAAAGAGCAGGGGCTACACTAAAGGTTTGTAGCTTTACCCTGTTATAATTCATGCCTAACTGATCGTCGTTATTAACAGTTTCATTCCCATAACCAAAAAAGTTAATACTAAAGGTAGGGCTTGTAAAGTGGGCATTAAAACCAAAATTCCACTTACTGGCTATGTTCATAAACTGACCGGTATAATCGAGCTCAAAACCTCCTGTTGCAAAATAAAGATTGGCTTTAACGGTGTGCTTGCGTGAAAACGGCCTGCGGTTAAAGCTGTTTACAGTATAGTTAGCAATCAATCCTAGTTTAAATCCGTCATCAGGGTTGTAACCTACAGTTGGTAAACCCGTATAAGCATTATAGGCTGGTTTTTTAAAGTTATAAGTATTGGTTTCATAATCATCGGTTAATAACAACTTGGTTTTACCGTCTACTTCATAAGTGTTTTTCTTGCTTTTAAAGTCGTATATCTTAACCTTTTTACCGTTTTCTATGATGTATTTGTCGTTATTTTGACCACCAAGTAAACGAACAAGTATAGGTTGCTCCGGTTTGCCTTTTACCTCAAAAACATCATCGTCGTCAAGACCGTATATCCAAAGTTCTTTCGTTTGTTTGCGGTTGTAGGTGTTATCACTAATAAGCTCTTCGTGGTGTTTCTTAATACTGTATATCTGCACCCTGGTTTGCCCTTCCGGAAGTCGGGTAATTACAAAGTGCTCGTCTTTATCGGTACCGGTAATAAGTACGGTTCTTAGTAAAACAGCACGGTATTCCAGTGCGTATTTTTCTACATCTTTCCGTCTTTTTTTCAGGTTAGACTTAATTTCTTCTATGGTTTCGTCCTGTACCTCAGGCGGGAGTTTACTAAAGGCCTCGTCTATAACTTCATCTGTAAGGTTTTCTTTCAGGTAGCGGGCTTCTTCCAGCCATGCCTGTTCACTGGAGTTCCTTATAAGTGCCATATCCATAGGGTAAGGTTCAAAAGCAAGCCATTTTACGCTCCTTATATGGTCTTTATAATCCTGCATATAACGAAGCGCAGGTATATTCATTATAAGAGGTAGTAATACGCCTTCATAATTAGGGAATGCCTGATCGCGGTCACGAGGTATGGGCTTATAAATTACACTATCATTCTCGTTAAAACGGGACCAACGCCATTGGTCAGTATGCCTGTCCCAGTCGCCTACAAGCATATCAAATAGCCTTACACGAATAAAAGCTCTTTCATCTATGGTGTATTTCGGACTCTTTCTAAGGTGTTCTAATACATCATCGGTACTTTCAATGTCGTCCGGACTGCCAAAGCTTTTAAGGTTTTTAAATTTACCCATAGGGCGTTCCTCTACCATGTACAGGGCATTACCATAATCAGCATTGTACTCCTGTAAGGCAGCCTGTTTAGGTATGTAAAACAGTTCCGGGTTTGTATGGTAAATCCCCACGGCTTCTTCCATATCACCTATAACGAATGGAGTATATGGGTGAGAGGAGGTATAAAAATCCATAAGGAAAGCCTCAGTAAGAGTATTGTTAAAATCGTCTCCTATATACTTGGTTTTAAAGGCAACGGTTTGCAAAAAACGGTCGGCACTTTTCTTTAGTCCTCTCATAACAAACTCCCTACCTTCAGGGTCTTGCATCCTTACTGAAAGCGATTGGTGTCCTCCACCTTCCCTAACAGGGGTGAGCCCGCCATGCAGGGTATCCAGGTTAACTGTGTTTACCTCAATAGGTATACTGAAGTACTTACGGTAGTAATTACCGAACATAAATTTATAAAACCCGCTTTTTTGGGTCATTTCAGGAGTGTATACAGATGCTTTTACCTTTGCAGGGAAATTGGAGTCAAATTTTTCGGCCACATATTTCTTTGGTCTTGGTCTTGTAATGTATTTTTCAAATACCTTATTCTCTACGCCATCTTTAACAGCATAGTAAGTCACTTTACAAGTATAGGTGTCATACACGTCCAGTACTGCATATCCCGATCCTCCGTATGAGAAATCCTGAGGATTTACAGTTGTGGCCGCTTCGGCTTTAGATCCTGCACCGCTTATAATCTGGTTAATATTGTCTTTATAGATGTATTGCAGATTGTGGTCATGACCGGAAACCACTATTACATTGTCCTTGCCCTGAACAAGTGTTTTTATTCTTTTGGTAAGAGCGTTATACTGCCTTCCCTGTATGTCCTGCGGACTAACCCCCGATGTTTTCCTGATCAAATTTAAAACCGAACCCAGTATAGGTAACGGAATGTCACTTTCCAGAGGGAAAAGTTGTTTTCGTAATGAAAAGTAGCCGCCGTGTGAACCATTAGTTATTAAAGGGTGGTGAATGGCAAGAATAACGGTTTTATTCTGGTTTTTGTTTAACAGGCTTTCCAGTTCGTTTAACATGGCGTCGCGGGTTTTAATATCGCAATCGTCATTAATGGTCGGGTAACGGTCCCAGTCTTCAATAAACCATTGGCTGTCTATGGCTATAACGGTAAGGCTGTCGTTTACTTTAAAGTCATCTATCCCGCAACCATTTCCGGGTAAGTAAGCTTTTTTCTGGTCAAGGTAATCTTTTACAAAATCTTCCTGTTCCTCAAGGCCTTTCAGTCCACTGTACCAGTCATGGTTACCCGGTATAAAGTGGGTAGTTCCTTTAAAAGATTCAGATAATTTTAGCTGAAACGTAAGGCTTTCTTCTGCAGCTTCTCTTCCTTTTTCACCTTTTGCAGGCATGCCATGTGGGTATATATTATCGCCAAGATAAAACAGAGAGGTGTTTTCGCCTGTTTCCTGAAGTTTTTCTTTGGCATAAGCCAGTACCTGTTGCGAATTGGGGCGTGCAGCATAGCCTGCATCGCCTATAAGTACAAAGCGGTGTGATATTGTGTAATTAAGAGTATCCTTTATAGGGAATTTAAAAGCTTCTTTTCCATATTTAGCCTCATAGGAAGCACATGAAAAAAGGGTGAACACAATAAAAACAGGTAACAGGAGTTTAATATTTCTGCACCTTATAATGTTAACCAAAAAGAATTTCATAATTTGGTGGTGTTAATTGCATACTTATGAATGTTGTTCAAAAAGCCGAAAGCTACGTTTTTCACTTATTCAAAGATAAACTATCTCCCGATTATATTTACCATAATTTCATCCATACTTTACGTGTAGTAAACAATACGAAAGCTATTGCCGATAATGAAAATGTAACAGGAGAGGAGGAAGAAATGCTTTTGCTGGCAGCATGGCTTCATGATACAGGCTACATTGTAAGCGACTTGGATCATGAGGAAGAGAGTGCCAAAATAGCAGAAGCCTTTTTGAAGGAGAATGGGTATGATGAGTCTAAAATAACTAAAATACAGTCGCTTATTAAAGTGACTAAACTAGGGGTAGAGCCCCAAACCCATTTAGAGAAAATAATTAAGGATGCTGACTGCTCGCATTTTGCTGATAAGGATTATTGTAGTCTTTCAGAGCTGCTTAGGGCCGAATGGAAATTAACCCACAATAAAAGCTTTTCTGATTTAGAATGGGCTACCATAAACAGGGGAGTGCTGTTAAACAAGCACCGTTTTTTTACGGGTTATGCCCAAAGGGAACTTCAACCGTTAAAAGAGGCTAATATTACCGAACTGCAAAACGCAATCAATAAGCTGGAAAAAGGCAATAAAAAAAGTGCTAAAGAAAAAATAAACCAGAAAAAACTGGAAAAAATGGACAGGCCTGAACGTGGTATAGATACCATGTTTAGGGTGACACTTAATAATCATACCAGGCTAAGTGATATTGCCGACAGTAAAGCGAATATCCTACTTTCGGTTAATGCTATTATTATTTCCATTTCACTTTCTACCTTAATTCCTAAACTTGATAGCCCTAACAATGCTCATCTTATTATCCCTACAATGGTAATGATGATGTTTGCAGTAGTTTCTATTGTGTTTGCTATACTTTCAACAAGACCTAAAGTTACCAGCGGTACTTTTACCCGTAAGGATATAGAAGATAAAAAGGTAAACCTTTTGTTTTTTGGTAACTTTTATAAAATGCCTCTTGATGAGTATGAGTGGGCAGTAAATGAGTTAATGAAAGATAGGGATTACCTATATAATTCTATGATAAAAGACCTGTACTTTCTGGGGAAAGTGCTCCATAGAAAGTACAAGCTTTTAAGAATGACCTACACTATTTTCATGATTGGGATAATAGTATCTGTAGGATTGTTTGTATATGCGTTTAAAATGATGTAGCGTAAAATTATTTCGTAGTCATTTCTTTTAAAAGGTCCTGGTAGCTGTATGTTCCGGATATATCAGTCTCGTCATAGATAATCTCTACTCTTAAGGCTCTTAGCCCGGTAACACCCTGTAGGTCTTCTACCTCAAAATTTTCAATAGTCTTGCCCAGCATATTTTTATGCTGTAGGTATTTAATGTACCTTCTGTACTCGGCTTCCTCCTGTTTTTGGGAATACACAATAGTAATTTTACCCTGTTGTGTAATCCTTTCCTGAGTACCTTTAATGTACGACTTGTCAATACGTTTTTTAACCACTTCATATCGGGCATTATAAGTGCCGTCTACGTCAAAGCGTTTTTCGTCCATCCTGAAACGTATTGATATAGGGGTACTGAAAACCAGTATCAGTGAAGTGACATCAAGGTCATATGGAAGGGTAGGGCGAAGTTTATGGTATTCGTTTTCCATTTCGCACATTGCCTGTAGCTGCCATAACCTAAGATTGTTTAGGTATAGCGGATTGTAAGACAGTTTAGGAGCTATAGAGGCACCTATATACAGGTTGTGTTCCACACCATCGGTTTTGAAACGCTCATAATAATGCGGGAAGAACGATTGAGCTTCGGCCTGTTTTTTGTCTAATACCTCGGCCATTTTCTTGTTGATAACAGAAAGGGCATCGTCAAAGTCCTTACGGTTTTCATAAACCATTTTTACCTTACCGTCGAGGCTTTCGAAATATTCCGAAATCCTTTCGTGTATCTTGGCATTGGTTGTGTCAAAGTGTCTAAGCAGTACATGGATTTCATTTATTATATATCCCTGTACTACCGCTTCGGTATCGGCTTTAAGCTCATGTTTTAGGTCTTCCTGTATTTTTTCCAGTTCGTAAGTATGCTGTTCGATAAGCGGTAGCTTCTCAAGCTCATTAATAAAACGGAACAGTACAATTAGTTTTTCAATCTGACGTATCAGGTCTTTCTCGGTAGATTCGTTACGTGCTGTAGATGAGCCTTTAATGTCAATTTGTCCATAAAGCGGATAAACCTCTTTAAATATAATTTCTTTATAGGCCAAATCAGGGCTGTTGCCGGCTTTAATGTGTGCCAGCGCCTCTTCCCTAAACTTCCAGTATACACTGTTATGTATTGCAGTATATTCGTTTTGGATAATAGCATCAATTTCGTTTTGAAGCTCAGAATAATACCTCTCTAACGTATCTGTAAGAAACGGAAGTATATAATTGAGTTTAATAGCGTTGATACTGTTAAGCTCTTTAGGTGTTGAGGAAACCAGTTCAATAAAGCCCAGCATCCTATCGTTTTTAATGATAGGAGCCAGTATGCAGCTTTTAATATTCTGTTCCAGTAACCTGTCGGCAAAACGGGTGTCATCAGGATTATTGGCCTTGTAAGCTTCCACATCCGATATTATAAGCTGTTGCTTTTCTCCCATCATGTTTTTCAGGGTAGAGTCACAAAACAGTTTATTACAGTTCATTTCTTCGCAATCCTGCAGAATATGGCTTTTAATATCCTTAAAAGATGCCATAGTGAAAACCTGGTCGTCTTCGTTAACTTCGGTAAAACCTATTCTCAGGTCGGATACTTTGTATATCGACTTAAAAATACTCTCAATGTCATCCTTAATTACTTCCTTAAACTCATGAGGTAATAACAGGTTTGATTTAAGGTTTGATATAGCATTCTCAACAGTTGCATCAAATAGCGAAATGATACCAAACCCTTTGGAAATCCAACTATTTTGCGGGAATTTCTCTTTCCATAACTCTAGGTTGTCAAAGTTATCTATAAGGATATCTACATCTTCCTGTGTTATTTTTATGGCTTTATCTGTAGGGATAATTTCAAGGAAATCGGCATTATATAAAATACGGTAATGTTTCATTATACCTTCGGCATCGGGTATATCGTAGAACAAAGGCTTGCTGAAGTCAAAGTTATAGCCATAATACATGTTTAAAATTAAACAACAGCAAAAAACATAAAACTGATGGTCGTCAAAATTTCTTATTTCAATGTCAAAATCCTCACCGGCATTTTCAAGTATTTTATTAAAACGCTCGGTATGGTTAAAAGTGATGTTGAAAAAAGGTATCGCAGCCGCTTTTATCTCATTATGAGTAAGGGCTGTCGGGAAAAGGTCGGCCAGCAGGTTTTTTATCAGTAGCTTGTGCTTTTCAAGAAGCGCAAGGTCGGTAATACCTTCGCGAAGTTCCGGGAAAGGCTCTGTGTGTCTAAGTAAGGCTTTAGCGTAGTCTGATCTGTAATCAACGTCCGATTCTGCTATTTCTTCGAGTTTTTCCAGTACTTTATGAAAGGATATCCGCGCAATTAAGGGGGTACATATTTCTTTAGAGCAGTCCATTTTCATGTGTGTAAAAAGTATATCAAAGTTACAAAATTTTAAGATACAGTTTAAAAAACATGATGTTTAACACATTTCATGATGTTTTTTAGATATTTTGTACTTATTTTGTGGTGTCTTTTTTGTTTTATGAACCAAACGGTACAAATTCGATTTCCAAAGAATATACATCTCGCCATAAAACGGGAAGACCTCCTTCACACCTATATATCCGGTAATAAATTCAGGAAGCTTAAGTACAATGTACAGGAAGCCAAAAGGCAGGGCAAAACTATGCTGCTTACCTTTGGCGGAGCTTATTCTAACCATATCGCGGCTACGGCAGCGGCAGGGAAAGAATACGGACTTAAAACACTTGGTGTAATAAGAGGGGAAGAGCTTGCCGGGAAGGTTAACGATAACCCTACGCTGAGTTTTGCCGAGGATTGCGGAATGGAATTTGAGTTTATAACACGTGAGGCTTACAGGCAAAAAAACGAAGAAGTGTTTATTGCTAATTTAAAAGATAAGTTTGGTGATTTTTATTTGGTGCCCGAAGGAGGGACAAACAGCTTTGCCGTAAAAGGTTGCGAAGAGATATTGACGGCAGAGGATACCGGGTTTGATTATATTGCCTGTGCTGTTGGTACAGGTGGTACAATATCGGGTATTGCAAATAGTGCTGCGCCTTATCAAAAGGTGCTTGGGTTTCCGGCTTTAAAAGCAGATTTATTTGCCGATATTGCTAAATTTGCCATAAAGGATAACTGGCAACTGATAACGGATTATCATTTTGGTGGTTATGCCAAAACTGACGAAAGGCTTATAGCCTTTATTAATGATTTTTATACTAAAACAAATATACCTTTAGATCCTGTGTATACGGGGAAAATGGTTTTTGGCGTTATAGATATGATTGAAAACGGATATTTTCCGGAAAGTTCCCGTATACTGGTTATACATACAGGAGGACTGCAGGGTATAGCCGGAATGAATAAAGAATTACATAAAAAAGGACTGCTTACAATTAAAATCTGATGCAAATGATGAAGAAAATTTTAGTTTTATTTTTACTTGGTTTAGTAGCCAGCTGCGGCTCACATAAATCGCGCATTCAAACCACTAAAGACGGAACTGCAAAGCACAGGAAAAAAGACAAAAAATCAAGGTCTAAAATAAGTACTGCTGATTCCCGTAAGGCTACAGCTTCAAATTCATCTAAAACTGAAACACTTGAATCCAGTTCAAAAACAGTAGTATATGCTGATGTGGTTAGTAATTATATTAACACCTTCAAATCAACAGCAGAGGATAATATGAGGCGTCACGGCATACCGGCAAGTATTACACTGGCTCAGGGTATACTGGAGTCTGGTGCTGGTAGGGGTACACTTTGTGTTAGTGCCAATAACCATTTTGGTATTAAATGTCATAACGACTGGGATGGGGATAAAGTATACCATGATGATGATGCAAAAGGAGAGTGCTTTAGGAAATATGAGGATCCTGCTGGGTCGTATGAAGATCACTCACTATTCCTTACTACCAGAAAGCGTTATGCTTCGCTTTTCGAATTAGATCCCGATGATTATAAAGGATGGGCGCACGGACTTAAAAAAGCCGGATATGCTACAGATCCTAAGTATCCTAATAAACTTATAGACCTTATTGAGCGCTATAATCTTGATGCTTTTGATGCTGAGGTTTTAGGTAAAAAAGGTAAACGCCGCAGGGAAGTAGAAAAACAAATAGAAAAGAACAGGGAAGATGCGGTTGCACAAACAGCTACACCTTCACGTTCTTCAAAAACATATAAGGTAATGCAGGGAGACACCTTGTATTCCATTTCAAAAAAACATAATCTGACAGTAGACGAGCTTATGAAATTGAATGACTTAACAAGCAATGCAATTTCTATAGGACAGATTTTAAAAGTTAAATAAAGATGTTATATCAAAGAAGCAGCCAGCTGTTTGCTGAAGCTGAAAAAGTGATTCCGGGAGGTGTAAACTCTCCGGTGCGTGCATTTAAATCGGTAGGAGGTACCCCAATTTTTGTTAAAGAGGCGAAAGGAGCTTACCTGTATGATGAAGACGGTAACCGATTAGTAGATTATATTAACTCATGGGGACCTATGATTTTGGGTCATGCTTATGAGCCTGTAGTAAATGCAGTTATAGAAAGGGCTAAAAAAGGAACCTCTTTTGGTACACCTACAGCTTTGGAAACCGAAATTGCCGAACTGGCAGTGAGTATGGTTCCTAATATTGATAAAATACGTTTTGTAAACTCGGGAACCGAAGCATGTATGAGTGCGGTAAGGCTTGCCAGAGGGTATACTAAACGTGAAAAGATTATAAAATTTGCCGGATGTTATCATGGGCACTCTGATTCGTTTTTAATACAGGCGGGTAGTGGTGCGGTGACTTTCGGTTCGCCAAACAGCCCGGGTGTAACTCAGGGGACGGCAAAAGATACTTTACTAGCTACATATAATGATTTACAGAATGTAAAAGATTTGTTTGAAGCCAATAAGAATGAGATTGCAGCTATTATCATAGAGCCTGTTGCAGGTAATATGGGTTGTATACCTCCTGCAGAAGGTTTCCTGCAGGCTTTAAGAGAGGTTTGTGATGCAAATGGCGCCCTGCTGATTTTTGATGAGGTTATGACAGGTTTTCGTCTTGCAAAAGGTGGTGCTCAGGAATTATTTGGAGTTAAGGCCGATATTGTAACCTTTGGTAAGGTTATAGGTGGAGGACTTCCGGTAGGTGCTTTTGCAGGAAGAAATGAAATAATGAATTATCTTGCTCCGGTTGGACCGGTATATCAGGCCGGTACACTTTCGGGTAATCCTTTGGCTATGGCTGCCGGACTTGAAATGCTTAAGGCTTTAAATAGTGATGAAGCAATATTTAGCAGGCTTGAAGAGAAAACTGCTTATTTGGAAAAAGGTATCCGTGAAAAACTTACTGCGGCTAATTTAGTTTATACTATAAACAGGAAAGGTTCTATGATCTCGGTTCACTTTGATGCTAATCCGGTAACTGATTTTAAAACCGCTGTAAACGGTGATAACGAAACCTTTAAGAAGTTTTTCCACGGCTTGCTTAAGGAAGGAGTGTATATAGCACCATCGGCTTATGAGACCTGGTTTATTACCGATGCCCTTACGTATGAAGATCTTGATTTTACAATCAACGCTATTGAAAAAGTAGCAAAAGATTTATAAAAAGAAAAGCTCCCTGAAAAGGGAGCTTTTTTTATGTTAGTACATTATATACTATTAATGACTTAAAACTTTAAGTAAGCCCGGTGTAGCAGCAAGTTTTTTGTTTTGCTCTGGTGTCAACGTAGAAGAGATTTTAGACTCAACAGATTCAGCTAAAATATCTTTACGCTCCTGGCTTAGGTCGTGAGATAAAACCTCATGTTTGTAAATGAAAAGATCCATGAAGGCTTTTTCCTGACTTCCCTGTAGTTCAACAACTTCTTTTAAGGCTTTAAGGTCTTTTTCTGCAGATGCTTTAAAACTCTCTTGTGTTTTGGCTGCAACTACCTGATTAGACGGAGCTTTTTTCTGGGCATTGGCGTTAAGACCAAAAGCCAGCATTACAACGAATAAAGCAATTATTTTTTTCATGATTAAACTGGTTTTTGTTTAGTGTTATGTACGCCAAATCTAATTAATTTATAAAACAACTCAAAACTTTAACAGAAAAAAAATTATCTTCTCTTTTCTTTTTTTAAGTTTTTACGTCTGTGTTTAAAATTATCCTTTCTTTTTTGGTGCATTTTTTGCCATTTTTCAAACTGTTCGTCATTTAAAACTTTTTTCATTTCGGCTTTCATGGCAATCTGTTCGTCCAGTCTTTTACTCTGCATTGCAAATCTTTCATCTTTTGTTGGAACTTTACCTGCTTCCCTGTCGGCTTTATGTTTAGCCATTTCGGTTTCTGCTTTTTTATTTCGGTCTAAAACCAGTTTTTGTATGTCGGCCTTCTGCTTGTCTGTAAGGTCAAGTTCAAGAGTCATCTTTTTAACCTGAAGTTCCGTGCGTTGTTCAGCCGTTAATTTTTCTCTCTCTTTATGATGATCGCCTCTTCCCGGTTGTGCAAATACACTTGTGCTAACACATAATACTGCTGCTAAAATCCATGTTTTCATAATCTTATTTTTTTAAGTTACATACTGTTAAGACATTTTTAAAAAGAAAAAGTTTAAAATGTTGAGCAAAAATTTTTTCGATAAGCCTTTTGATAGTACTTTTGTGTCGTGAAAAAATTAGTAGTCATATGTTCTATGGTGATATTCTTTAAACCGCTTATGCCGGTTTTTGAATATGTTTTTAACTATGACTATATTGCTAATGAGCTTTGTGAAAATAAAGCAAAGCCCGAGCTTCACTGTAACGGTAAGTGTCACCTGATGAAGGAGCTTGCTAAAGCTGCCGAAGACGAAAAACCGGTATCAAACAAAAAAACTTCACATCAGGAAACTGAAGTGTTATTTTTTCAGGATTCATTTAATTTTACTTTCAATACTGTAGTGCTTCAGCCTATAGAGAAAGTTACAATTCCTTATACAAATCTGTATTCTCATAATAACACGGGAGCTGTATTTCATCCACCCACATTTATTGGTTAAATAACTATGTAGTCAGGCAACACAATATGTTTTGTGTGTGCTTAAGGTGCTTTGCGGTTATGTTATAACTGTAGTAGTACAATTGGTCTGCGCGTACTTTTATGCGTGGCCGGGGAACATATATAAATGTAACAAATAAATTAAAATGAAATTTCAGTTAAAAAATACCATAGCCATATTGGCACTTACTTTCCTTTTTGTATCATGTAGTAGCGATGACGATTCTTTTTCGGTTACAGAAGGGACATCGGGCGATGTAGAATTATATTTTGATAACGGCGTTAATGGTGATGCTCTTATACTAGGAAGTACCTATACAAACTCTAATGGAGAGAGTCTAACAATTAACAGGCTTAACTATATAATAAGTAATGTAGTGCTTATTAAGGAAGACGGTACCGAATACACTTACCCAAAGGAAGAAAGCTATTTTGTTATTAGTGCCGAAGGTAATTTACTAACAGCTCATCTTGAAAATGTACCTGCCGGAGATTACACTCAGCTTAAATTTGGTATTGGTGTAGATGAACAACGTTACCTGCAGGGAGAAACGGCTCAGCAGAGTTTTTGGGATCTGGCTACAGAATATAACCTAACATGGACTTGGTCTACAGGATACCGTTTTATAAACTTTGAAGGAACTTATACTTCATCTGAGGTTGATGGTGAAAAAACATTCCAGGTGCATCAGGGTAGTAATACTGCTACTGATAATTACAGGGAGGTTACCTTATTATTACCTACTACTGCAAGGGTTAGGGAAGGTGAAATGCCTAATATACACCTTAAAACCGATGCTAATGTGATTCTTGATGGAGTGAACAAAATAAAACTTGCTGATAATATTAATGAGGCGCAAACGGCTACGGCTATTATGGGAGGTGAAAACCTTATAACCATTGCCGAAAATACACTTAATATGTTTGTTGTAGACCATGTGCATAACGGAGGCCATTCAAGTCATCAAGACTAATTGTTAATGCCTTGCTACAACCTGTAGCAAGGCTAACTTTTTATAGTATGAGAACAATTATTTTATCCCTTTTACTGGGGTGTCTTTTGGTGTCGTGTTCTAAAGAAGAGGAGTATACCGAAGTTGATAAGCCGTTAGATTTTCAGGTTCCGTCAAATTTTCCACCTCCGGCACAGGACATATCTTATAATATGCCTACGGAAAAAGGTTTTGAGTTAGGGAGAAAACTTTTTTACGACGGTCGGTTATCTGCTGATAATACTATTTCGTGTTCTTTTTGCCATGAGCAGGGATATGCTTTTACACATCATGGTCACGATTTCAGTCATGGGATATACGATCAGGTAGGGACACGTAATGCTCCGGCGGTTCAAAACATGGCTTTCCAAAGTGAGTATTTTTATGACGGAGCTTCAAATAGTATCGAGATGCTTTCTATAGTACCTATTCATAATCCTAAGGAAATGGATGAAACTTTACAAGGTATAGCAGAAAAGCTGATGCAGGATACTGAGTATGTAAAACTCTTCGGTTTGGCATTTGAAGATAAACAGGTTTCATCGGGTAATATATTAAAAGCACTTGGACAGTTTATGACCGTGATGGTTTCGGCCAATTCCCGATATGATAAGCATGTACGCAATGAACCGGGAGGTGATTTTACCAGTCAGGAAGAACAGGGTATGGTGCTGTTTCAGCTAAAATGTGCAGTGTGTCATAAAACCGATTTGTTTACCGATAGTGCTTTTAGGAATAATGGACTTCCGCCTAATCCCAATCTTAATGATTTAGGTAGGGAAATAGTAACCGGTTTTGCAACCGACAGGTATAAGTTTAAAGTTCCCAGCCTGCGTAATGTGGAACTTACTGCTCCTTATATGCACGATGGACGCTTTGGTTCGTTACAGTCGGTACTTAATTTTTACGCTAACGGGGTTGCTGATTCCGAAACACTGGATGATGAGTTAAGGCATGAAGATGTTTTAGGTATCCCGCTTACCCAGGAAGAGAAAGATGCTCTTATTGCTTTCCTGAAAACACTAACTGATGAGGAGTATATAAATAATCCTCTGTTTTACTATCAAACTTAATCGAAATGAAAAAATATATAATAGGTGTATTGCTATTGGCTACTCAGTGTTTTTATGCAGGAGTAGAAAGAGATACGCTTTATCCAAACTTCAGGCAATATGCTTATGAGTTTGAAGATTTTTGTGATGCCTGTGGCTGCTCTGCCAGTGGCGGGAGTATGGGATTTAGTTCCATGCTGGATCAAAACTTTGTAGGGGTACGCTATATGTATCAAAGCTATTCCAGTCGTGAGGGGATATTCAATAACTCGCCCTGGATAGACGAGAACTTTAATACCATACAGGCTTGGGCGAGGGTTCCGGTATTTAAAAATTTTCAGGTATCGGCATTAGTACCTTATCATTTTAATAACCGCACGCCTTCAACAGGAAAACAAACTATTGACGGTATAGGCGATATAACAGTGTTGGGTATGTATACCGTGTATCAAACCAAAACTGATACAGTGGCTTATAAACATACGCTTCAGGCAGGTGTAGGAGTGAAAGCTCCGACAGGAGAATATAACGGAAGTAACAACGGGAGTGTAAACCCAAGCTTTCAGTTAGGTACAGGTAGCTGGGATTATATGCTTGCCGCAGAGTACATTCTTAAAAAAGGGAATTATGGCTTTAATACCATGCTTAACTACACTTTTAAAACCGAAAACAATCAAAACTACCAGTTTGGTAACCAGTTTAATTATGGCGGAACTCTGTTTTATATGATAAAAGGGCAGAAGCTGGTAACGGTACCTCAGGTAGGGGTGGCCGGAGAAGTATATGCTTCAAACAGGCAGTATGGTGAGAGTATACCCGATACTAAGGGGGATATCTTTTTTGCTAAAGCTGGGGTAGAAGCCGGTATGGGTAAATTTTCTTTAGGAGTTAATGCGATGGTTCCGGTAAACCAAAACCTTACGGGAGGTAAGGTGGAAGCGAACTATAGGTTGGCAATAAATCTTAATTATAGCTTATAAAAAAAGGAACCGAAAGGTTCCTTTTTTTATACATATATATAATAGGTGTGTTATCCTTTAAATTCTACAGTTTTTACATCACCTTCAACAACAACTTTTACAAGTCCGTGTTTAGATAAACCTTTCATGGCAGCGTCCCATTTTTTACCGCTTAGTCCGGCTTCAGTTTTTAAAGCTCCGAGTTCAATTGAATTGTTGGCTTTAAGTATTTCGGTAATTAGCTTTTCGTCTTCGGTTAGTTCAGGTCCTTTTTTCTCAGGTCTCATTTGAGGGAAGAACAATACTTCCTGTATAGACTGGTTGTTGGTTAGGAACATGATTAGCCTGTCCATACCAATGCCTAAACCAGATGTAGGAGGCATACCATACTCTAAAGCCCTAAGGAAGTCGAAGTCGATAAACTGACCTGCTTCATCGTCACCTCTTTCGGCAAGTTTAAGCTGAGCTTCAAAACGCTCTCTCTGGTCAATAGGGTCATTAAGCTCTGAATAAGCGTTAGCGATTTCCTTACCACAAACCATAAGCTCAAAACGCTCGGTTAGTTCAGGGTTATCACGGTGCTCTTTACAAAGCGGACTCATTTCTTTAGGGTAATCGGTAATGAATGTTGGCTGAATAAAGTTGCCTTCACATTTCTCGCCAAAAATCTCATCGATAAGTTTTCCTTTACCCATGGTCTCGTTAACATCTATACCCATTCCTTTTGCAGCCTCAAATATTTCGGCTTCAGTTTTTCCGGTAATATCAAATCCGGTAAACTGTTTAATGGCGTCGGTCATAGTAACACGGGCATACGGAGCTTTGAAGTCTACTGTATGTTCGCCAAAAGTAGCAACGGTAGTTCCGTTTACTGCTGTAGCACAATGCTCAAGCAGGTTTTCGGTAAACTCCATCATCCAGTTGTAGTCTTTGTAAGCTACATATATTTCCATAGCCGTAAACTCTGGGTTGTGGGTTCTGTCCATTCCCTCGTTACGGAAGTTTTTACTAAATTCATAAACACCGTCAAAACCACCTACTATAAGTCTTTTAAGGTAAAGTTCATTGGCAATCCTCATGTATAAAGGAATGTCTAAGGAGTTATGATGAGTAACAAATGGTCTTGCTGCTGCACCACCCGGTATTGGCTGTAATACTGGAGTCTCAACTTCAAAATAACCTTTGTCGTTAAAGAAGCTCCTCATAGCGTTAAAAAGCTTTGTTCTTTTAACAAATACTTCTTTAACCTGAGGGTTAACCACTAAGTCTACATAACGCTGGCGGTAACGAAGTTCAGGGTCGTTAAATCCGTCGTATACTTTACCGTCGGCATCCGTTTTTGGCATTGGTAACGGTCTAAGTGTTTTGCTTAGTAGTGAGAAGTCAGTTACACGTACAGATTTTTCTCCTACCTGAGTAGTGAAAAGTGTACCCTCTACACCTATAAAGTCTCCAAGGTCAATGAGTTTTTTGAATACTTCGTTGTATTTTGTTTTATCATCACCAGGACAAATCTCATCTCTGTTGATATATATCTGTATACGTCCTTCACTATCCTGAATTTCGGCAAAAGAAGCCTTTCCCTGAATACGGAAAGACATTACACGGCCTGCAATAACAACCTTCTTGCCTTCAGCAAAATCTTCCTTAACCTGTTTAGACGTATGGTCTACAGGAAATAGGTTAGCGGGATACGGATTGATGCCGAGTTTTCTTAGCGTGTCCAGTTTTTCTCTACGAATGATTTCTTGTTCTGAAAGCTGCATGATTATTAATGTTTTTTTAAGCCTGCAAAGGTAGTGATTATTAATAAATAATCAATTTGATTTTTTAACTGTATCAGTGCTTTTTGTTAGGTTTTAAAAAGATTATATTTGGTATGAAATTAACAAAACAAACACCAATTATGAAAACAAGATTATTTTATGGGCTTAGCCTGTTAATGCTGATGTTTGCCACATCGTGTAATTTTACCGAAAGAGTTACAGTTAAAGACGACGGAAGTGGACAAATGAGTCTTGAGGTAGATGCATCACAGTTAATGGCTATGGCAGGGGATGAGATGGCTAAAGAAGGGGAGGAAAGAAAAGATTCTACTTTTACCTTTAAGGAAATTCTGGATGAAAAAAGAGATAGTATAGCAAAACTACCTAAGGCAGATCAGGAGAGGCTAAAGAAGCTTGAGAATTTCAAGGTGCATATGATGATGGATCCTAAAACTTCAGAATTCAAGATGGATATTTTTACCGATTTTAAAAAGGCAGAGGATATTACAGATATCATGCAGGCTTTTAGTGAGCTGAATAAGATGAATAGGCCTGGAGCTGCTCAGTCGGGGATGAATTTGGAGAAAAAAGAGTCTGATGTAAAGTATTTTTATGATGGTAAGAAGTTTGTGAAAACAATAAAATCAGGCAAGTCAAAAGAGGAAGAGAAAAGTGATGAAGATGCAGCAACTGAAGAGATGATGAAATCAATGTTTGAAGAGTCTACCTATACAGTTATTTATGAGTTTCCAAAGCCTGTGAAGTCTGTTTCAGATAAATCGGCAGTAATAAGTGATGATAAAAAAAAGGTAACCGTTACATATTCTTTGTTGGATTATTTTGATAAGCCGGAAGATATGGGGCTTGAAGTTAAATTTTAATAAAGATTTAGATGGTATTGTTAAACCGGATAGCCTCAAGGGGTGTCCGGTTTTTTTATAGGGTTAAACCGGGAGAAGTTTCGTAATTTTGTAATGAATTAGATATTACAGTTATGAATAAGCAGGTACAGTTCCTTGATTTAGGGATGAAAGACTATAAGGATGTTTGGGATTTTCAGGAAACCCTTTTTAGCGGTATACTTGATGTAAAGGTGAAGAACAGGCGTGAAGAGAAAAATGACCTTACACCAAATTACCTATTGTTTACGCAGCATCCTCATGTTTATACATTAGGTAAAAGCGGAGATATGCAAAACCTGTTGCTTAATGAAAAACAACTGGCAGATAAAGGCGCTACTTTTTATAAAATAAACCGCGGGGGTGATATAACTTATCACGGTCCCGGGCAGGTAGTAGGTTATCCTATACTTGACTTAGAGAACTTTTTTACCGATATACATAAGTATCTTCGTTTTTTGGAGGATGTGATTATAAAGGTGATGGCTGATTATGGTCTTAAAGGGGTTAGGAGTGAAGGGGAAACCGGAGTTTGGCTGGATGTAGGTACTCCGTTTGCCCGTAAAATATGTGCAATGGGTGTGAGGGCATCGCGCTGGGTTACCATGCATGGTTTTGCTTTTAATGTAAATGCTGATTTAGGATATTTTGATAATATAATTCCGTGTGGGATTAAGGATAAGGCTGTAACTTCCCTTAATGTGGAGTTGAGAGTGGATAGGGTAGATGAAGAGGAGATTAAACTAAAAATACTAAAATATTTCATTGAGCTTTTTGAAGCGGAAATAGTTAATGCAAAAGAAGAGCTTTTACTGAAGGTTTAGTTAAAATTTAATTAAACCTTGAAATCCAGTTCCAGTTGGTCAGGTAATAGTCTGAATGATTTACGGTGATACTTTGTTATACCATACTTTTTAATGGCTTCACGATGCTCAACGGTAGGGTACCCTTTGTTTTTCTTCCAGTTGTACATCGGGAATTCTTCATGAATTTTATTCATATACTCATCTCTGTAGGTCTTTGCAAGTACTGATGCTGCTGCGATGCTAAGGTATTTGCCGTCCCCTTTAACAATGCAGCTGTAGGGTATATTGTTTACAGGTTTAAACCTGTTGCCGTCTACTATTATATATTCCGGTTTAGGGGTTAGTTTAGTGATGCAGTCCTGCATTGCCTTAATAGAGGCGTTTAATATGTTTATTTCATCTATCACCTCTGGCTCAATATTTGTTACATGGTAGCATAAGGCCATTTCTTCAATAAGGGGTCTTAGTTGTTCTCTTATTTTTTCGGTGAGTTTCTTAGAGTCGTTCAGAAGTTTTAATTCAAAATTATCAGGCAGGATAACTGCTGCTGCAGTTACCGGACCTGCAAGACACCCGCGACCTGCTTCGTCAGTGCCGGTTTCAATAGGGAATTCTGAAAATTTTAGGGATAACATAAATCGATAAATGTATTTTTTACGTATAAAATTATACGCAAATGTAATTTAGTTGCGTTAAAATTGAAATTAATATAGGTTAATTTCTAATTATTTATATTTTTGCTTTTCTTTTTTAAAAAGGTTTCAAAATCTTTTGGTTTTGAGATTCTTGTAAAGAAAAGGTCTATTGGTTGTTTATTATTAATTTTTTTTAAAACAGTTATGAAAAAAAATACTGTATCAGCTTTAATGCTTTTGTCAGTTGGGTTAATGGCAGGTTTTTCTGCATCAGCTCAAAGTACACCAGAGCAGAGAGCTAAGATAGTTAGCCACTATAACCAGGCTGAAGTTAAAAAAGTAATTGAAGGGCTTGAGGAGGAGAATTTAAGAAGTTACGAAAGAGCTCTTGAGTTAGCGGAAGTGAATGGTTGGCCGCTAAAGGTTACTAATAAGAATGGTGTTGTTGCACGTTTAATGGGTGTTACTTCTCACGATGAGCCTATTTATAAGGCTCCTGATAATAATTTAGGACAAAAAAGTAGTGCAGCTACTTCGATGGTTACACATATTAGAACAGGAGGAGATATGGGGCTTGACCTTAATGGATCAGGTATGCTTCTTGGTATGTGGGAAATTGAAGGTTGTTTAGATGATCATGAGCAGTTAGTTGGTAGGGTTACTATAGGTGATAATGCATCTTTTAATGAAGAGGATTTTGAGGCTTCAGGTCACGCTACTCACGTTGCGGGTACTCTTATTGGTTCTGGTGATGGTGATATTGGTGCCAGAGGACTTGCATATCAGGCTGATTTACTTGCTTACGAAGCTTCTTTTGATAATAATGAAGCTTTAAGTGCGGCAACAGATCCAAATGTTGCTCTTCTTGTTTCTAATCACTCTTATGGTATACCATTAGAGAATGCTGCAGGGTGGATGCCTGGTGCTTATTCAAGTGAAAGCCGTGCGTGGGATCTTATTCATTATGCGGCTCCTTACTATCAGGCTGTAATATCTGCCGGTAACGATAGGGAGGGTGAGACAAGTGATTTACTTATTGGTAATAAGACATCAAAAAATGCTATCGTTGTTGCGGCGGTTAAGGGTGTAAGAGATATTCTTGCAGATCGTGATGTTAATGATATTTCAATGACTTCTTTTAGTAGTTATGGTCCAACAGATGATAAGAGGGTTAAGCCGGATATTGCTATGAAAGGTGAAGGAGTTTACTCTTCATATCCTACTGCTGGCGGTGGTAGTGGTTATGCAACATTACAGGGGACCTCTATGGCTTCACCTGGTGTTGCGGGTACTCTTATTTTGTTGCAGGAGCATTATTATGATACTAATGAGGAATATATGCGTGCTGCTACTCTTAAAGCCTTAATGATTAACACTGCGGATGAAGCAGGTTCTTGGGATGGTCCTGATCATAAGTTTGGTTGGGGGGTAATCAATGCTCAAAGAGCGGTAGAGGTTATTAATAATAATGGTGTAAGTTCGCTTATTGAAGAGAATGTTTTAGATAATGGAGGTGTTTATACAAAACAGGTAACTGCTCAGGGTGATCAACCTTTAAAAGTAACTGTAGTTTGGACAGATCCTGCTGCCGCTGCATTGGAGCAGGCTAATCAAAATAATCCAAGACTTATAAATGATATTGATGTAAGGGTTATGAAAGCAGGAGGTATATTGCCTACGTTTCCGTGGAAGCTTTCTAGTAATGTTATACTGCCTGCTGTAAGATCTGACAATGACAGGGATAATGTTGAGTATGTTGAGTTAACTGATGTTACTCCTGGTGTTTATACTATTACAATTAATCATAAAGGTAATCTTTCGGGAGGCTCTCAGGCCTATTCGTTAGTTGTTAACGGTATAACTGATGAGTTAAATGTAGTGGATAATCAATTCAATAAGGTGGCAATCTATCCTAATCCTGCTTCAGATGTAATCAATATTGATATGGGTGCGTTAGGTCAACCATCTGAAGGAAGTGTGATTATGTATGACTTACAGGGTCGTATTGTAAGACAGTTTGATTCTGTAGTTAATGCTGTGGATGTTTCTTCGCTTAATGCTGGTATGTATGTTTTAAATATCAACTATGATGGTTATACAGAAACAAAAAAAGTAATAGTTAAATAATATTTTATTTAACAGGTTAAAAATATGTTAACAACTGAAAAACTGCCTTTTAGGCAGTTTTTTTTGTTTTTGTAAAAAATCAACGCAACCTTTTAACAAAAAAAGTATCTAATAACTATATGATTAGCAAATTCTTGATAATGCAATTTTGCGTCTATTTAACATTATTATTCCGAAGTAATATTTGTTTTATTAATAAATTATTAAGAAGTTTGCGGTTAACTAACTCAAATTAATAAAGTATGAGATCGAAGTTTACTTGGATTATGACGCTTTTAATGGCGTTGACAATTAATTTCTCTTTTGCGCAGGAGAAAGTAGTGAGTGGTACGGTGTCGGATGAAACCGGTCCTCTTCCAAGCGCTAATGTATTAGTAAAGGGAACTCAGCGTAGTACTCAAACAGACCTTGATGGTAATTTTTCTATCAAAGTTAATGTGGGTGAAACTCTAGAGTTTACTTTCGTGAACCACACTACTCAAACAGTAGTTGTAGGGGCTCAAAATTCTTATAATGTTATACTTCCGGAAGGGACTCTTTTAGGTCCTGTTGTAAAAGACGTTTACCGTAGTATAACTAAAGAAAAATCAGCTATGGCTGTTGCTGGTATTACAGCAGAAGCTATTGAAGATAGAGCAAATGCTTCTGTTCTTCAAAACTTACAAGGTCAGATAGCTGGTCTTAATATTGGTACAGGATCTGGTCAGCCAGGTGCTGATAGTACAATTATTCTTCGTGGTATTGGTACAATTAATGGTAACGTAGAGCCGTTATTTGTTATTGATGGTGTACCGGTAGATGAAGATGGATTTAGAAGTATTAACCAGAACGATATTGCTTCTGTTCAGGTTTATAAAGATGCTGCTGCAACTTCTATTTATGGTAATAGAGGTGCTAACGGTGTAATCGTTATTACTACTAAAAGAGGTGGTTATGATGAGAAAATGGAGTTTAGGTATACATCACAATTTGGTTACAGTGAGCTTCAGCCGTTAAATATGGAGTTGATGAGCTCAAAAGAGTTACTAAGCTTCCAGAAAAGAGTTGGTGATGGTTTTGGTTCTACTTTATCTGATGCTGAAATTGATTTACTTTCAAAGCAAAACAATACTTACTGGTCAGATATTTTCTTTAGAAAAGGTGTTACTCAATCTCATAACTTAGCTATTACTACAGGTTCAAAGAATACAAATAACTTTACTTCGTTAAGTTACTTTGAGCAGGATGGTATCTTTATCAATACAAACTTTAAACGTTTCAGTGTTAGAAATAACTTCTCTGGTAAATCAGAAGATGGTAAGTTTAATTACTCATTTAACTTCAGTGGTAACTTCTCTAGATCAAATGGTGTAGATGGTGCTGGTTCAAATGCTATCTATTTTGCTCCTTTTAGAGCAGCTTTACATGGTTTACCATATTTATCTCCTTATGATGCTGACGGTAGTGTGACCAATACAGGAAGTCTTGTGTATGGAGATCCTTCTTCTATCGCGGTAGATAAAGCTCCTTATGTATTACTTAACTCTGTTCACATGAATACGGATGTTGAAGATGAGATTAAAATTCTTACAAGTTTTGCTGCAGATTGGAATTTTGCTAAAAACCTTACTGCAGGTTTCCAGATGGGTGTTGATTTTTCTAGTTTCAGGGCTCTTGAAATCTTGCATCCTAACAGTATTTTAGGTCCTTTCCAGGTAACAAGTACAGATCCTAATGATGAAGATGGTTATGCTGAATTTGGAGGTGTTCACAGTGAGTCGACTAGTAGAGATTTTAGATTTAACTCTGTTGCAAGATTAAACTATAACAATCAGTTTGGAGATCATACTATTGATGCTACTGCTTTTGTTGAGTATAATAAAGCGCATCTTGATGGTATTAGCTTTTCTCAACGTGGTCTTGATCCAAGGTTAGTTGGTACAGGTGCTGCATTTATTGATGGTACTGTAATTGAAGGAGAAGGTCAACCATATGTTCCTACTGTTGGTTCAAGTAAGGTTTCAGAAGGATTATTCTCTTACTTTGGTAACTTTGATTATGATTATAAAGGTAAGTATGGTGTTACTGCAACTGTAAGACGTGATGCTTCATTCCGTTTCATCGACGATAACAAATGGGGTACTTTCTGGTCTGTAGGTGGTAGATGGAATATCGATCAGGAAGATTTCTTTAGAAATAATTTAAAAGGTGTTGATCTTAAAATTAGAGCTTCTTACGGTACTTCTGGTAACCAACGTATAAGTAATGCTCAATATAGTTCTCTAAACTTAACCCGTAGTTTATATGGACAAGGTGGTACTTATGACGGATCTGTAAGTACAGTTCCAACTCAAATTGGTTACACTGGTTTAAGATGGGAGCAAACAGCTCAAACTAACATAGGTGTTGACTTTGGTGTATGGGAAAATAAACTTTCTGGTAGTGTAGATGTTTATAGAAAACGTACTACAGATTTATTCCAGCAAACTCCTGTATCTCCTGTTAATGCTACTTCAGGTATCAATACTAACATTGGTGCGATGGAGAACAAAGGTGTTGAGGTTACTTTAAAATATAACGTATTCCGTAATGAAGATTGGACAATACTTGTTAATGCTAATACTTCATACAATAAAAACTTCATTAGAGATTTACCGGATAGTTACAATGGTTTAGTGTTTAGTAATGGTTCTACTTCATTAATCGAAGGTTCTCCATTCAGTACTTTCTATGTAATTAAGTATGCTGGTGTTAACCCTGCAAACGGTAATCCTTTATTCTACACTGCTGACGGTGGTTTAACTGAAACTATTGATGATTCTGATAGGGTTAATACAGGTAAATCTACATACCCTGCATGGCAAGGTGGTTTTGGTACTGTTGTGAAATATAAAGGTTTCGAATTTAGTACTCAATGGAGTTACTTTGCAGATCTTTACAGAAATAATCTTGATTACGCAGAGTTAGAAGAAACTAGTAGTATATCTGATGGTTCTAACAGGGTTTCAACTACAGCAAATGCTTGGCAAAATGTAGGAGATATCACTTCAGTTCCTAGAATAAATGCTCCTTATGGTGCTGTAGATTACATTAACTCAACTGACAGATACCTTGAAGATGCGTCTTTCTTAAGACTTAGAAATATTTTATTCGGTTATTCATTCAGTGATGAGTTATTACGTGATTTACCAATTTCAGGTTTAAGACTTTATGTTCAGGGAGAGAACCTTTTAACTTTCTCTTCATACAGAGGTTGGGATGCTGAAGCTGGTTTCCGTTCTACAGACAGGGGTAACTATCCAACTCCTAAGATTTATACTTTTGGAGCTGTAATTAATTTCTAATAAAAGACAACTATGAAAAAAATATTAAGAATAAGCTTACTAGCAGCAATTATAGGGATGACTTCCTGTGAGGATGCGACTGATATAATTCAGGAGTCAGAATTATCAGAAGAAGTAGCATTTCAGACAGTAAACGATTTACGTTCTGGTTTGTATGGAGTTTATGCAGCATACAGTCCTGATAGCGGAGGTAATGGTAGTGGAGATCAAATTTTATTTAATGATCTTTTTACTGATAACATAAAAAGAGGTTTTGCTAGCTCTAATCAGGGTAATCAAACTTACAACTTTATCCTTCAGCCGGGAAGTAACTTCCCAACAACACTATGGGGTGGAAGATATGCGGTTATCAACTTTTCAAACAGGGTTCTTAGAGCTTGGGATAGAATATACCCAACACTTGAAACTGCTGATGAAAGAGTAGCAGCTAACGAAATTAAAGCTCAGTTATTAGCTATGAGAGCATTTTGCCACTTTGAGCTGATGCAATACTTTGTTTCAGATTATCAAGACTTAACTGCTCCTGGTGTTATTATTATGGACTTTGTGCCTGAAGTACTAGATGTATTTCCTCGTAACTCTGTAGGTGAAGTATTTGAATTTATTGATAATGATCTGCAGGAAGCAGCTTCTTTAATGGGGGATACTTTTGACACAGTAGGAGATTATGCAGGTGCAGCCGGAGAACAGAAGTTTTATGTTAACCCTGATGTAATTGTAGCAATGAAGGCAAGAGTAGCCTTGTTTGAAGGAGACTACACTACTGCTTTAAATAATGCTAATGAATTAATTGATGGAGGGGTGTATAGCCTTTCAGATGATGAGGATTTGACTACTTTATATGTAAATGATAATGTTGAAGCAGCTGAGTTAATTTTTGCTCTTTCTCGTCGTCAGGGTGATAACCAGATTATGGATCTATGGTCTGCAAATGGTGACGGTATTGATGGTAGTCCATTCTTTGAAGTTTCTAACAGCTTATTTAATACATTATCAGCTAACGATATCAGAAGATATATCATTATTCACTCTCAAAGTGTTATTGAAGGTTTTAACTCTCCGGATAACATTCTTCTTCAAGGTAAGTATATGGGATCTAACGATAATGCATTCATTAATGATGTTAAAGTTTTCAGATTAGCTGAGATGTACTTAATCAGAGCTGAAGCTCAGGCACGTGCAGGTAACCTAAATGCTGCTGCGGTAGCTATAAAAGCTCTTAGAGATGTTAGAACTGTAGGAGGGGGTAATACTACACTTCCAACTTATGCTAATTTAAATGCTGCTTTGCAGGATGTTTTACTAGAGAGAAGAAAAGAATTTGCTTTTGAAGGTCACAGATACCTTGACTTAAAGAGAATAGGTACTGAAATTGGTGTTGGAGTTAGTAGAGAAAGCGTTGACTGTGCTTCATTTAGTTCTGACTGTGATTTAGCTCCAACAAGCTATAAGTTCACTTTGCCTATTCCTAACTCGGAAATAAGTGCAAACCCTACTATACAGCAAAATCCTGGATACTAAAATTTAAAAAAAAGAGTATGAAGAATTTATTAAAAATATTTTGTCTGGCTGCTATCGTCGCTTCATGTGACGATGTTGAGCCAACGGTTTTCAATGGTGAAGACCCATCAAATGCAACTCTATTATCATTCTCAAGTGATGTTTATTCATTACCTGTAGAAAGAGATGCAAATGGTATTACTACTATTACTTTTACTTCAAGTACTTTATCTAGCTCAGACAGAGTTTTTAATATTGAAGTAATTGCCGGTACTGCTAATGCTGCTACTTATAATGTTCCTGCTTCGGTAACCATTCCTGCGGGTGGTTATGTAGGTACTATGGATATTACTGGTCAGGATAATAATCTTGTTGATGAGGAAATTAAAGACTTTACAATCAGAATTCCTGATTCAAACTTTGGTAATGAGTCTCTAGGTTTTACAGAAGCTCAAATTAGAGTGTATGAGGTTTGTCCTCTTCTTTCAGAATTTACAGGTAGTTATACAGCTTCGGCAACAGAATCAATGTTTACAGACCCTGTAATATTTGATGATTCAAATGTTACGCTTTCTGTAGGTGCAAATGCTTATGAGCGTGTTTTTGATATTAATCCTTACCCTGGATATGTAGGTTCTTCAAGAACTGTAAAAATAAACTTCCAGTGTGATTATCTTAATTTAGGAGGTACTGTTAGAACAGGTCTTAGGTGTACTGATGACGGTGATAACCAATTTACTTGGGGACCTGTAGATACTGGTGATCGCGCTCCCTACAATACTGAAGATGATTCTGTAATTAATGTTAACTTTATTGAGAACACTACTGGCGCTTGCGGGTATGGTTCAAATCAAAGTTCATTTACATTAACAAAAAACTAATTAAGATATAGTAAAATAAATAAATTTAAATTATGAAAAAATTTATATACGGTTTATTAGGTTTTGCAGCTATATCTTTAACTAGCTGTGATTACCATGATCCTAATAGCGATAAATTTGGTAACGATTCATCATCAGGATGGGTTCAGTTTGAAAGTGAAGGAGTAACTTATGCTAGTGTAATTCAGGGTACTGAATCTACTGTAACTGCTTCAATTCCTCTTGTAATCAAATCTGTTGATATAGTAGATTTAAATGGTAAGGTAACGCCTAATAATCCTGTTAATGAAGGATTAACTGTTAATTATACAATTGAAGATATTGATGGGTCATCGTCTTACATAAACATACCTGGATCTGTATACATACCTAAAGGGGAGTTAAGTGCTAACATCTCTTTTACGGTTCCTGCTTCAGCTCAGGTTGCTTGTTCTCACTTTAAAGTAACTTTAACATCTACAAGTAAATCTAATGTTACTGTTGGGTTTGAAGATTCTGATTTCCCTACACAAGAATTTGTAGTAAGTGCTCTTGATATTAATGATCTTGTTGGTACTTATAGTGCAGTTCGTGATGGTGCTACTCAATACACATCTAGCATTGAGTTAGGTGCTGAGGAAAACCAATTTATCATAAACAATATATATGGAGCTAACGGTACTACTACTGTTTACCTAAACAATGATGGTACATTTACTTACCCATCTCCAGAAGAGAACTTTCTTTTTAATGACAACGGTGGAGTTGGAAATGTATTTCTTGACGGTATTAACGGTTTTGCAACCTGCCTTAATGGAGGTACAGTTAATGTAAACTACAGGTTAGTATTTTCAGGAGGTTCTACTAATACTATCAATGTAGTGTTTACGAAACAATAATATAGAAATTGTTTATATTAGTTAAAAACCCGCTTTATAGCGGGTTTTTTTATATGTTTATATATCTTTAAAAAATTATCTTTGTCAGAAATTCCAATATTCAATGTTGAAGAAGCATTTCATTTTGTTGTTGTTTTTTTTTCCTATGCTTATGTTTTCACAAATAAGGGGAAAAGGAGCTGTAAAACCTAAATCAACCACCACAAAAGAGCAGGGTTCTTCTGTGCAACCTGATAATACTTCAACTTCAAAACCCTCAGGTGTTAAAGCGTCAGATTCTATAGCTACAGTTGATATGTATAAGATAATTACTATCGACAGAGATACTACTTATGTAGATACTACTTTAACTGTTCAAAATGATTATAAGGCTAATTATTTAAGGAAAGATAATTTTGGATTATTGGCTTTTCCTAACGAAGGTCAAACATATAATGTACTGGATTATGGACTTACAGAGTATAATGCTTTCCCTGAATTTGGATTTAAAGCTAAGCATGCTGCCTACATGGAGGTTAATGATATAAATTATTATCATGTACCTACTCCATATACTGATTTGTTTTATAAATCAGTTTTGTCTCAAGGGCAAATACTGGATGCTTTAGTTACCCTTAATACATCAGATAACCTAAACTTTGCTGTTGCATACAAAGGTATACGTTCAATAGGTAAGTATATTAATTCTATTTCCAGTAACGGAAATTTTAGGTTTATTACCAGCTATAATACCACTGATAAAAGATATATTTTAAAGCTTCATTTTACAGGTCAGGATATTTCCAACCAGGAGAATGGTGGTATTACTGATGTTGATTTTTTTGAAAGCGGCGAACCTCTTTATACAGATAGGGAACGACTGGATGTTTATAATAAAGATGCTACATCTTTAATGAAAGGTAATCGCTTTTTTGTAGATCATACTTTTAGATTAAGTAAATCAAACCCTAATAGTCTGGTTTTTCATCATCAGTTTAATTATGAGAATAAGTCATTCCTTTATACTCAGCCTAAGGCTAACCAAAGGTTTGGTGATTTTTATACCTCGTATATTAATAATAAAACACGTTATAACAGGTTGTATAATATGCTTGGTGCTGCTTATAGCAATGAGGATATTGGTATGATTGAGTTTTACCTTGAAGACTATACTTATAATTACTTTTATAAAAGGATCATTTTTGGTGACAATTTTATACCTAATGCTATTAACGATAGGATTAATACATATGGCGCACGGTATACTTATCATAAAGATAAGCTTAAAGGATCGGTTTTATTTTCAAACTCCATAACTAATCAGTCGCTGGCCAATATTCAGGCATCGGCCAGATATACTTTTGATGAAGAGAATGTTTTAAGTTTTAGGTATCAAAATATGAACAAACTACCTGATCTTAATTACAGATTATATCAAAGTGGCTATATAGACTATAACTGGTTTAATGAGTTTAAGAACGAAAAAATAAACAGCTTTGAATTTGAAGCTAAAACTAAATGGCTTGATGCCTCTATGCAGTACACAGTGCTTAATGATCATTTGTATTTTGAAAGGAATGAAGTCCCTTTTGACGAAGATGAAATAGAGCCTGTAATTGTTAGTCCGGCACAGTATGATGGTACTATAAATTACCTTTCTATCAAGGCTTCAAAAGAATTTAAGTTTGGTAAGTTTGGATTGGATAATACTGTGCTTTATCAAAATGTTACGCAAAGTGATAAAATACTTAATGTACCTGATTTTATTACCCGTAATACATTTTACTTTTCAGAGCACTTATTTAAAAAGGCCCTGTTTATTCAAACGGGTGTGACTTTCCAGTATTTTACAAAGTACTATGCTAATGATTACAATCCTTTACTGGGAGAGTTTTATGTTCAGGAT
The DNA here is from genome assembly GCF_046000485.1 of Flavobacterium rhizophilum. Taxonomy (NCBI): domain Bacteria; kingdom Pseudomonadati; phylum Bacteroidota; class Flavobacteriia; order Flavobacteriales; family Flavobacteriaceae; genus Flavobacterium; species Flavobacterium rhizophilum. The sequence goes on along the minus strand of NZ_JBELQB010000011.1, from coordinate 47,108 downwards.
AAGAAAAAGATTGGTGATTTTCCTTTAATGGATTTCTTTCTTAATGCGAAAATCAAGACTTTTAGAGTATTTCTTAAATACGAACATTTCAATTCTTCGTTTTCAGGATATAACTATTTCTCGGCACCAAGTTACCCATATAGGGATGCTGTAATCCGCTTTGGAGTTATTTGGGATTTCTTCTCCTAAGAATCTTTACATTAACTGTTTTTTAAACATTATCTGTATATCTTTGTCCTCATATTCAGGACACATTAATTATTGAAATGAAATACGCAAACAATATACTTGAAACCATTGGTAACACACCTTTAGTGAAGCTTAATAAAATAACTAAAGAGGTAGATGCTTTGGTTTTGGCTAAGGTAGAAACGTTTAATCCGGGTAATTCTGTAAAAGACAGAATGGCTGTAAAAATGATTGAGGATGCAGAGGCAGACGGCCGCCTAAAACCGGGAGGTACCATTATTGAAGGTACATCGGGTAATACAGGTATGGGGCTTGCGCTTGCAGCAATCGTTAAGGGGTATAAACTTATTTGTGTTATTTCAGATAAACAGTCTAAAGAGAAAATGGATATCCTGAGGGCAGTTGGAGCTAAGGTTGTAGTTTGTCCTACAGATGTTGAGCCAACAGATCCACGTTCGTATTATTCTGTCTCAAAGAGGCTGTCGGAAGAAACGCCTAATGCGTGGTATGTAAACCAGTATGATAATCCTTCTAACACATTAGCACATTACGAGCAAACAGGACCAGAAATCTGGGAACAGACTGAAGGTAAGATAACTCATTTTGTTGTTGGTGTTGGTACTGGTGGTACCATATCGGGAGTGGCTAAATATCTGAAAGAACAAAATCCTAATGTTAAGATATGGGGAGTTGATACATATGGTTCAGTTTTCAAGAAATACCATGAAACAGGAATATTTGACGAGAACGAAATCTACTCTTATATCACCGAAGGTATAGGTGAAGATATTCTTCCTAAAAATGTAGATTTCTCCCTTATTGATGGGTTTACTAAAGTAACCGATAAAGATGCTGCAATATTTACCAGAAAGCTGGCTATAGAAGAAGGAATATTTGTAGGTAACTCTGCAGGGGCAGCTATAAAGGGAGTGCTTCAGCTTAAAGAGAACTTTAAGCCGGAGGATGTTGTTGTAGTGCTATTCCATGACAGTGGTAGCCGTTACGTAGGTAAAATGTTTAATGATGACTGGATGCGTGAAAGAGGCTTCCTTGATGAGGAGCTTACTAAAGCTGAAGACCTGATTAAAGATCATGCCGACAAACCTCTTGTGGTAGTTAGAACAGAAGAATTGGTATCTCACGCTATAGAGCGCCTTCGTAAATATAAAATATCACAAATTCCTGTTATAGACACGAATGGGTTTGTAGGGTCGGTTGATGAGACAGATTTGTTTAGAAGCTATGTTGAAGATAAGGATATAGCCGAAAAACCTATCAGGGAGGTTATGGGTAAACCTTACCCGGTTGTTAAGGCAAACACCTCTATAGAGGAAGTTTCCAAACTTATCGATAAAGACAATCAGGCAGTGTTGGTTGATCTTGGTAACGGACGACATCACATTATAACCAAACACGACATTATAAGTTCAATAAAATAATATTGAGTATATTTGAAAAGAGCCTTATGGCTCTTTTTTATTTGATATGAGTACGTTTACAGCTATAGATTTTGAAACTGCAACCGGGCATCCTTATAGTGCCTGTGCTGTGGGTATCGTGACTGTGGAAGACGGAGTGATAACAGAGGAGTACTATACTCTTATCCAGCCTCCGGAAAACGAATATTGGTACAGGAATATTCAGGTACACGGCATACAGCCAAACGATACATTAAAGGAACCTACGTTTTATGAGCTCTATCCTGAAATAAGGAATCGTTTGCTGGGTAAAAAACTTGTGGCTCACAATGAAGTTTTTGATCGTAATGTGCTTTCCAAAACAATGGGGTTTTACGGGCTGGATTATAATGAACTTAATCTGGCAGAAAGATGGGAGTGTACCTGTCGCATTTACAGGAAAAAAGGGTATAAACCGGCTAACCTTAAATATTGTAGTGAACGTAATGGTATTGAGCTTACGCACCACGAAGCACTCTCTGATGCACGTGCCTGTGCTAAATTATATTTATTAGTACACAATCAAATTAAGCTTTTTTAAGTTTTTTCTGTATTTTAGAGGCTTATAACCACACCCTCATGAAAGAAGACTTCCTGCATTACTTATGGCAGTTTAAAAAGTTTGATATACTTAATCTGCATACCGTTAAAGGAGAAAAAATCGAGATTATCAATTCCGGACAATACCTGCAACAGGCCGGACCTGATTTTTTTAATGCCCGGCTTGCCATTGGTAATCAAAAATGGGCTGGTAACGTTGAGATTCATTTAAAGTCTTCTGATTGGTATATACACAATCATGAAAACGATTCGGCTTATGATAATGTCGTTTTACATGTGGTGTGGGAGCATGATACTGAGGTATACAGGAAAGATAATACCGAAATTCCTGTTTTACAACTTAAAGATTTTACCGATAAAGCTACTGTTGAGAATTACAGGGTGCTTACTACTCCTAAAACATGGATTTATTGTGAGAAGGAGCTGGCTTCCATAAACAGTTTTGTGATGTCTAACTGGAAAGACAGGTTGTTTTTTGAACGGTTGGAACGAAAATCAAAACCAATACTTGAGCTGGCTACTGAAACGGCTAACGACTGGGAAGCTGTGTTGTTTTGTTTTCTGGCAAAAAACTTCGGACTCAATACTAATGGAGAGGTGTTTTATGAACTTGCAAAATCAATTCCGTTTGCGGTGATAAGAAAAGAGGCTTTTGAAGCCGAAAATCTCGAGGCGCTTTTTATGGGTAGGGCAGGTTTGCTAAAGGCTGATAAACAGGATATGTATTTTAAGGATTTGAAGTCAAGGTTTGATTATATAACACATAAGCACAGGTTGCCGGAAGTATACTTGGATGAGCTTCAGTTTTTCAAATTGAGACCTGATAATTTTCCAACAATACGATTATCTCAACTGGCACAGTTGTATCATTTACATCAAAACCTGTTCTCTAAGCTTATAGAGGCTACTAGCCTTCAGGATATATATGATTTGTTTACTTTACAGGTAAGCGAATATTGGAAAACGCATTATCAGTTTGATAAAGAAAGCACAAAAAAACGAAAAGCGCTATCGCCTGCTTTTATCGATTTGCTTATAATTAATACCATAGTGCCGTTTAAGTTTGCATACAACCGCCATATAGGTAAAGAAACTGATGATGAAGTACTGGATTTACTTACTGTTTTAAAGTCTGAGAAAAATGCTGTAATTGATAAGTTCCGGTTTTATAAGGTTGCTGTAGAGTCTGCTTTTGATAGTCAGGCGTTACTTCAGCTTAAAAAAGAATATTGCGATCATAAAAAATGCATGCAATGTGCTTTAGGGCTAGAGCTTATTAAAAGTTAATTGTGTAAATTTGGAATCTAAACTAAAGCTATGTCATTTGTAACAAACATCAGGCATTTTTTTGAAAGGAACGGCTTTCATGTTTCCGCACGTCTTTCCGACAGGTTAGGTATGAGGGTGACTAATGTTAGGTTGTTTTTTATTTATATTTCCTTTTTCACTGTAGGGCTTTGGTTTGGTGTGTACCTAACACTGGCATTTTGGCTTAGGCTAAAAGATGCTGTGTATACCAAACGCAGTTCGGTGTTTGATTTATAAACATAACCTTCCTTTAAATTTTACCGAATGAAAAAGCCTTACGATTTCTTTTTGCGTTTTACCAAACAGCAGCAAAAAGGAGTTGTTGCATTATTGGTTTTAATGCTGGTTATCCAATTAGGTTACTACATATATGTATCGGTTTTATTTACCGGAGATAAATTTATTTCGCAGCAAGAGAAGGAATGGCTATCCCATCAAGCAGAAATAGATAGGCTACGATCACTAAAGTCTACCAAGAGGGATACTATATTTCCTTTTAACCCTAATTATATTTCAGACTACAAAGCGTATGTTTTAGGGATTAATCTTCAACAATTAAAAAAGCTAAACGAATACAGGCAAAGCGGTGCATTTGTAAATTCGGCTCAGGAATTTCAAAATATAACAGGAGTACATGATACTTTATTTGTGAAACTATCTCCTTATTTCAGGTTTCCTGTTAAACCGATTAGTAAACAAAGCGTTATTGGGCAGGATATTGTCTCTGTAACGAGTAACAAGGAAGAAATAACAATCATCGATATTAATAAAGCCACTAGAGAAGACTTGATTAAAGTATATGGAATAGGAGATTTCTATTCTAAGCTTATAATAGAGAGAAGAGAACAAATGGGTGGCTATGTAAGTATGGAGCAAATGGATGATTTTTCTCAGATTCCCCAACAAGCTATAATACTTCTAAAGGAGCGTTTTCAGGTTATAGAAATACCACAAACCTTAAAGATAAATGTGAATAACGCCTCGTTGAATCAGCTGTCCCGTTTTCCTTATTTTGATAAGGAGCTGGCGAGGGCTATTATTACCCATAGGAGTATGTTGGGAAAATTCGTTAAAATTGAGGATTTGTTAAAAATAAATGGTTTTCCTGCTCAAAAAGAAAAAATAATTGCGTTATATTTGGAATTCTAAAAAATAATCAGTCAAAATGAATTTTGAATATAACGAAACGCAAAAAATGATCGCTGACTCTATCAAAGATTTTGCAGAGCAGCACATACGTTCTAATATTATGGAATGGGACGAAAAACAACATTTTCCTGTAGATCTTTTTAAGAAGCTTGGTGAGATGGGCTATATGGGAGTTTTAGTCCCTGAAACATATGGAGGGTCTGGTCTTGGTTATCACGAATATATTACAGTAATAGAAGAAATATCAAAAGTAGATCCTTCAATAGGATTATCTGTGGCAGCACATAACTCATTATGTACAAACCATATCCTTACTTTTGGTAATGAAGAACAAAAAAAGAAATGGTTACCTAAACTGGCTACTGCCGAGTTTATAGGAGCTTGGGGTCTTACTGAACACAATACAGGGTCAGATGCCGGAGGTATGAATACCACAGCAGTTAAAGATGGAGATCACTGGATTGTTAACGGTGCTAAAAATTTTATCACGCATGCTAAATCAGGAGATGTAGCTGTGGTAATTGTTCGTACCGGAGAGAAAGGTGACTCAAAAGGTATGACAGCTTTTGTTTTTGAAAAAGGAATGGAAGGTTTTACCAGCGGAAGAAAAGAAGATAAACTGGGTATGCGTGCCAGCGAAACTGCCGAACTTATTTTTGATAACTGCCGTATACCGGATGCTAACAGACTGGGTGAGGTAGGAGAAGGTTTTATTCAGGCTATGAAAGTGCTTGATGGAGGAAGGATTTCCATTGGAGCCCTATCGTTAGGTATTGCAAAAGGAGCTTATGAGGCAGCTTTAAAATATTCTAAAGAGCGTTACCAGTTCGGTCAGCCAATCAGCAGCTTCCAGGGTATTGCTTTTAAGCTTGCCGATATGGCAACTGAAATTGAAGCTTCTGAGCTATTACTTCATAAAGCGGCTTACCTTAAAAATACAAATCAGAAAGTTACACTTGCCGGAGCAATGGGTAAAATGTATTCTTCAGAAGTTTGTGTCAAGGTTTCTAACGAAGCGGTACAGATACACGGAGGTTATGGTTATACTAAAGATTTCCCGGTTGAGAAGTTCTACAGAGATTCTAAATTATGTACCATAGGGGAAGGAACTACTGAGATTCAGAAACTTGTAATTTCCCGTAACATTTTAAAAGAGTAATTATTTATATTTTAAATAATTAAAAAGAGCAACCTGCATCAGGTTGCTCTTTTTTTTGTATAATTTATTAACATTACAACGTTATAGTTGGTTGAGAAATAAAAATTTCATAAAAAATTAAGGCTATTTTTTTAGATTAAATAAAATTTAATCCTTTTAATTATGAAGTACATATCTGTTTTATTGCTTGCTGCAGCTTTTGTAAGCTGTGGTGAGGAAGCGGATGTTAAGCAAGACATCCAGACCAACAATGAAATCCCGTCAACCGAGTTTAATGCCAAGGCTGCTGGGGGTAAAGTAATGATGCAGGCTTTCTATTGGGATGTGCCTGCCGGAGGAACATGGTGGAGTACTGTACAAGGGAAAGTTTCTTCCTGGAGTAGTGCAGGTTTTGATGCTATTTGGCTACCGCCTGCAACCAAGGCGCAAAACGGAGGTTATTCAATGGGATACGATCCGTTTGACTATTTTGACTTTGGTAGTTATAACCAAATGGGGAGTGTAGAAACCCGCTTTGGGTCACTTAGTGAGATACAGGCGCTTATATCGGCAGCTCATACTAATAATCTCGATGTGATTGCTGATATTGTTATTAATCATAACAGTGGAGGAGCTTCGCAGTATAATCCTTTTACGGGAGGTAATACGTGGACTGATTTCCAGCCGGCTTCCGGTATGTTTGTAAGGTCGTACTATGATTTTCATCCAAATGATTTTCATTCGGCAGATGCTGGTGCTTTCGGTGGTTTCCCTGATTTGTGTCATGATAAGCAGTATGTTCAGGATTGGCTCTATAATAATTCTAACTCCATTGCTAAGTATTACAAAAATGTAATGGGTTTTGATGGCTGGCGTTTTGATTATGTAAAAGGTTTTGAGCCATGGGTAGTAAAGAATTTTAAAAATGCAGTAGGAGGTTTTACTGTGGGAGAGTATTGGGATGGTAATGCTGCTACGCTTGAGTCGTGGGCTAGTCAGGCCGAGGCTAGTGCGTTTGACTTTGCCTGCTATTACAGGATGCGTGATGCCTTTATGGGGAACGACCTTACTCAGCTTAACGGAGATATGCTGTTAAAGCGTAATTCGTATAAGGCGGTTACATTTGTAGCTAATCACGACACCGATGAAATTTATAACAACAAACTTTTGGCTTATGCATATATAATGACTCATGAAGGTTATCCGTGTGTGTTCTATAGGGACTATGAGGAATGGCTTGATAAAAATAAAATGAACAATCTTATCTGGATACATAATAATAAGGCGTCGGGTTCTACCTCATACCTGTATGCTGATAACGATGAGTATGTTGCCAGAAGGAATGGTAGTCCGGGGCTTATAGTGTATATTAACAATAGTGACTCATGGCAGGAACGATGGGTAGATACCAATTGGGCGAATACCGTTATTAAGGATTATACCGGTAATTCAGGATGGGAGCCTACTACCCAGGCTGACACGTGGGTTAAGGTGGAGGCGCCGCCGCATGGGTATACAGTATGGTCGGTTAAATAAAAATCGAAATTAATTGGTTGGTAATCAAAAAATATTTTATAAGTTTGCACCCTTAACGAGAGGAGGTGTTATATTATGTTGATTATACCAATTAAAGACGGAGAAAATATTGATAGAGCTCTAAAGCGCTACAAGAGAAAATTTGATAAAACAGGAGTTGTTAGACAGCTAAGAAGTCGTCAGCAGTTTACGAAACCTTCTGTTGTAAGAAGAGCTCAAATCCAGAAAGCAGCTTACGTTCAAGGACTAAAAGACTCTCTAGAGAACTAGTAGTTTTTTGAACTAAAAATAATAACCGTTAGCAGAAAAGTTGATTAACTTTGCTGTTAACGGTTTTTTTATGGTTGATTCTAAACAGGCATATGGAGATTATTTGTTAAAGGAGAAAAATTATTCTCTTTTAACGCTTCGGGCTTATACTAATGATCTTTCTGAATTTGAAAAGTTTATAAAGCAGGAAGATGAAAGTATAATGCTTGAGGATGTGGTGTATGCGCATATAAGAGGGTGGATTGTTTTTCTGGTAGAGCAGGGCTTGTCCAATCGCTCTGTGAACCGTAAGATGTCATCGCTAAAATCATTTTACAAATTTCTGTTGCGTTCCAAACAGATAACGGTTAATCCGTTGCAAAAACACAAGTCTCTCAAAACTGAAAAAAAAGTACAGGTTCCTTTTTCTGAAAAAGAACTTCAGGAGGTGTGTACAGGAGTAGAGTATTCCGATGATTTTGAAGGAATAAGGGATAGACTTATTATTGAGCTTTTTTATACTACCGGTATGCGTAGGGCAGAGCTTATTGGGTTGAAGCTTTCTTCGTATGATAAAAGTGCGAATACTTTAAAGGTTTTGGGTAAGCGTAATAAAGAAAGAATTTTGCCTGTATTACCCTGTACGGCTGAACTTATTACAAAATATCTTACAGAAAGAAGTGAGCTTGAAAACTTTGTTGACAGGGATGTGTTAATTTTAAATAAGAGAGGGCAAAAAGTAAGTGAATCTTTTGTTTATAGGTTAATAAATAGTTACTTTAGTGTTGTCTCTGTGAAAGTGAAAAAGAGTCCGCATGTGCTTAGGCATACTTTTGCGACCCATTTGCTTAATAACGGAGCAGATTTAAACTCAGTAAAAGAATTATTAGGTCACGCAAGTTTGTCTTCCACTCAAATATATACTCACAGCAGTTTATCGGAGCTTAAAAAAGTGTATAAGGACACGCATCCCCGTAACCGAAATAATTCATAATGTTTAACTATTTAAAAGTTATGTTTATGAAAGTAAATGTTCATGCAGTCAACTTCAATGTTGACAGAAAGCTAATTGGCTATGTACAGACAAGGTTAGATAAGCTTGATAAGTATTACGACAGGGTAGTTCATTCTGATGTGTTTTTTAAGCTGGATAATACGAGTGCAAAAGTGAATAAAATTGCAGAGCTCAAAATTAATGTGCCGGGTGATGAGTTTATAGTTAAAAAGCAGTGTAAAACATTTGAAGAGGCTGTAGAATTGGCAGCTGACTCGATGGAGCGTTTATTAGTAAAGAGGAAGCAAAAAATTAGAGCCCACTCATAACTGAAAAAAAAGTTCAAAAATGTTTTGATTAAAATAAAAAATCTATACATTTGCAGTCCGTTAGAAATAGCGGACTTTTTTATTGTAAGTTGCCGGTGTAGCTCAGCTGGCTAGAGCAGCTGATTTGTAATCAGCAGGTCGTGGGTTCGAGTCCCTCCATCGGCTCAAGGTTTTTTTTGAAAAGCAACTGAAAATAAGGTTAGGGGAGATACTCAAGCGGCCAACGAGGACGGACTGTAAATCCGTTGGGAAACCTTCGCAGGTTCGAATCCTGCTCTCCCCACAAAATTGAAGGTAACGAGCCTTCAGGGTTAAGCCGGTGTAGCTCAGGGGTAGAGTGCTTCCTTGGTAAGGAAGAGGTCACGGGTTCAAATCCCGTCATTGGCTCGATATTAGTAAATATTTGAACACTAATTATATAACTAAGATTAAATTATTAAATCATGGCAAAGGAAACTTTTGATCGTTCCAAACCGCACTTGAATATTGGTACTATTGGACACGTTGACCACGGTAAAACTACATTGACTGCTGCTATCACTAAAGTATTAAGTGATGCGGGTCTTTCTGAAGCAAGATCATTTGATCAAATTGATAATGCTCCTGAAGAAAAAGAAAGGGGTATTACTATTAATACATCTCACGTAGAATATGCAACTGCTAAGCGTCACTACGCTCACGTTGACTGTCCAGGTCACGCTGACTACGTTAAGAACATGGTAACTGGTGCTGCTCAGATGGACGGTGCTATCCTTGTTGTTGCTGCGACTGATGGTCCTATGCCACAAACTCGTGAGCACATCCTACTAGGTCGTCAGGTTGGTGTTCCAAGAATCGTTGTATTCATGAATAAAGTTGACATGGTTGACGATGCTGAGCTTTTAGAGCTTGTTGAGATGGAAATCCGTGACCTATTATCATTCTATCAGTATGATGGTGATAACGGTCCTGTAATTAAAGGTTCTGCTCTAGGTGCACTTAACGGTGAGCAAAAATGGGTAGATACTGTAATGGAGCTTATGAATGCTGTTGATGAGTGGATTGAAGAGCCGGTACGTGATATCGAGAAGCCATTTCTAATGCCGGTTGAAGACGTGTTTACAATTACAGGTCGTGGTACTGTTGCAACAGGTCGTATCGAAACAGGTGTTGCTAATACAGGTGATCCTGTAGAAATCATCGGTATGGGTGCAGATAAATTAACTTCTACTATTACAGGTGTTGAGATGTTCCGTAAAATCCTTGATAGAGGTGAGGCTGGTGATAACGTAGGTCTACTTCTTCGTGGTATTGATAAAGCTGACATCCGTCGTGGTATGGTAATCTGTAAGCCAGGTTCTGTTAAGCCACACGCTCACTTCAAAGCTGAGGTTTATATCCTTAAGAAAGAAGAAGGTGGTCGTCACACTCCATTCCATAACAACTATCGTCCACAGTTCTACGTTCGTACAACTGACGTAACTGGTACTATTAGCTTACCAGCTGGTGTTGAAATGGTAATGCCTGGTGATAACTTAACTATCGACGTACAACTGCTTAACCCAATCGCTCTTAGCGTAGGTTTACGTTTCGCTATCCGTGAGGGTGGTAGAACAGTAGGTGCTGGTCAGGTTACTGAAATTCTAGACTAATTTATTAGTTTAAATAAATAAATTAAGGCCGGCGGCTTTTGTTCGCCGGCTTTTATAACAAACGGGTGTAGTTCAAGGGTAGAATAGCGGTCTCCAAAACCGTTGATGGGGGTTCGAATCCCTCCACCCGTGCAAAAACTAAAAATATATGGCAAAGGTTACCAATTATGTATCAGAGGCATTTGCAGAATTAAAGACAAATGTAACGTGGCCTGAGTGGGCAGAAGTTCAAAAGCTGACCATTATTGTTGCTCTTTTTTCGATAATATTTGCCTTGGCAACGTTTGGGGTTGATAGAGGGTTTGAGGTTGTTATTGCGAATATTTATAGTTTCTTAAAAAATTAATTTTATTACGATGACTGATAACAATGTCAAAAAATGGTATGTGGTTAGAGCGGTAAGCGGTCAGGAAAATAAAGTTAAAAACTACATCGAAACTGAGATAAGCAGGTTAGGAATGTCTGACTATGTTTCTCAGGTTCTTGTGCCTACAGAAAAAGTGGTGCAGGTTAGAGATGGTAAAAAAATTAGCAAAGACAGAGTTTATTTTCCGGGATACGTTATGGTTGAAGCTAACCTTACCGGAGAAGTTCCTCACGTTATAAAATCAATCTCCGGAGTTATTGGTTTCCTTGGTGAAACTAAAGGTGGAGATGCTGTGCCTTTACGTATGTCTGAAGTTAACAGGATGCTTGGAAAAGTTGATGAGCTTTCTGTTAAGACAGATAATGTTGCTATACCTTATACTGTTGGAGAAACGGTTAAGGTAATAGATGGTCCTTTTAACGGGTTTAACGGTACAGTTGAAAAAGTAAATGAGGATAAGCGTAAGCTTGAAGTGATGGTGAAAATTTTCGGAAGAAAAACACCGTTAGAGTTAAGCTTTATGCAAGTTGAAAAAGTATAATTTTTGTTACACTAATATAAAATCACATCATTCGCTTCCAATGAAGATGTGCTAAATCTTTTAAAGAAATGGCTAAAGAAATTAGTAAAGTAGTTAAACTACAAGTTAAGGGAGGTGCTGCGAATCCGTCGCCACCGGTTGGACCTGCTTTGGGGGCTGCTGGGGTTAATATCATGGAGTTCTGTAAGCAGTTTAATGCTAGAACACAAGATAAACCTGGCAAAGTGTTACCAGTTCAAATTACTGTGTACAAAGACAAGTCTTTTGACTTTGTTGTTAAAACGCCACCTGCAGCTGTTCAGTTATTAGAGGCTGCTAAAATCAAATCAGGTTCAGGGGAACCAAACCGTAAAAAGGTTGCTAGCGTTACTTGGGATCAAATCAAAGCTATCGCTGAAGATAAGATGCCTGACCTGAATGCTTTCACAATTGAAAGCGCAATGAGTATGGTTGCCGGTACTGCAAGATCTATGGGTATAACAGTATCAGGAACAGCTCCTTTTTAATCTAATTAAGAAAAAAAAGACATGGCAAAATTAACAAAAAAGCAAAAAGAGGCTGCTTCAAAAATTGAAAAGAACAAACTGTACTCTCTGAAAGATGCATCTGCATTAATCAAAACAGTTTCTTCTGCAAAATTTGATGAGTCTGTTGATATCGCAGTTCGTTTGGGTGTAGATCCTAGAAAAGCGAATCAAATGGTAAGAGGAGTTGTAACACTACCACACGGTACGGGTAAAGATGTAAGAGTTCTTGCTCTTGTAACTCCTGATAAAGAAGAAGAGGCTAAAGCTGCTGGTGCTGACTATGTAGGTTTAGATGAATATCTTCAGAAAATCAAAGACGGTTGGACAGATGTTGATGTTATCATCACTATGCCAAGCGTTATGGGTAAATTAGGTCCGTTAGGTCGTATTTTAGGTCCAAGAGGCTTAATGCCTAACCCTAAAACCGGTACTGTAACAATGGAAGTAGGTAAAGCGGTTCAGGAAGTGAAAGCTGGTAAAATTGACTTTAAAGTTGATAAAACAGGTATCGTTCACGCTGCTATCGGAAAAGTATCTTTTGATGCTGAGAAGATCACTGAAAACGCTCACGAAATAATTCAAACATTAGTTAAATTAAAACCAACTGCAGCAAAAGGTACATATATTAAGAGTATTCACATCTCTAGTACTATGAGTCCTGCTATTGCTTTAGACCCTAAAGCGGTATAATTGGTAGTTAAAAAGTTTTATTATGACCAGAGAAGAAAAATCAAGAGTTATTGAAGATTTAACTGCACAATTAGCCGGAACAAACGTAATTTACGTTGCTGATATTTCAGGTCTAGATGCAGAAACTACTTCAAACTTAAGAAGAGCTTGCTTTAAAGCGGGTATCAAGCTAGAGGTTGTTAAGAACACCCTGCTTGAGAAAGCGATGGAAACTTCTGAGAACAATTATGGTGACCTTCCTACTACTTTAAAAGGAAATACGTCTATCATGATTGCAGAGGTTGGAAATTCTCCTGCTAAAGTGATAAAAGAGTTCCGTAAAAAATCAGACAAACCTGTTTTAAAAGGAGCTTATATAGATGAAGCAGTATTTATTGGTGATGAGCAACTAGAGGCTCTTGCATCACTTAAATCTAAAGAAGAGGTTATCGGTGATATCATCGGCTTACTTCAGTCTCCTGCTAAAAATGTTGTATCTGCTCTTAAATCAAGCGGCGGTAAACTTGCAGGAATCATTAAAACATTATCTGAGAAAGAAGGATAATATTTACAGCGTGTACGCACTTAATAAATTATATATTTTTTAAAATTATTAAAACGATAGAAAATGGCAGATTTAAAACAATTCGCAGAACAATTAGTTAACTTAACAGTTAAAGAAGTTAACGAACTAGCTACAATATTAAAAGATGAGTATGGTATCGAGCCTGCAGCTGCTGCTGTAGCTGTTGCTGGTCCTGCTGCTGGTGGTGGTGAAGCTGCTGCTGAGCAAACTGAGTTCACTGTAGTTCTTAAAGAAGCTGGTGCTTCTAAATTAGCAGTAGTTAAAGCTGTTAAAGAACTTACAGGTCTTGGACTTAAAGAAGCTAAAGACATGGTAGACTCTGCTCCGGCAAACGTTAAAGAAGGCGTTGCTAAAGATGAGGCAGAAGGTCTTAAGAAAGCTTTAGAAGAAGCTGGTGCAGTAGTAGAGCTTAAATAAGCATACTCTTCGGTTTAAAAAACCCAGGTTTAGGCCTTGAGAAAGACTCTCAAAGGCCTAAACCATTTTTCGTATAATAAACATTTATACGTTTTCTTATAAAACTTTTTTAATCAAAATTTTGTCCATTGATGATAACAAATCAGACTGAGAGATTAAATTTTGCCTCTACGAAAAACATTCCTGCATATCCGGATTTTCTAGATATCCAGGTGAAGTCTTTCAAGGATTTCTTTCAACTGGAAACCAAATCTGACGAAAGAGGCAACGAAGGTCTTTACAACACCTTCATGGAAAACTTTCCGATTACTGATACCAGAAATCAGTTTGTACTGGAGTTCCTTGACTACTTTGTTGATCCGCCAAGGTATACAATTGAAGAGTGTATTGATAGGGGTTTAACTTATAGCGTGCCTTTAAAAGCTAGGCTTAAGTTATATTGTACAGACCCAGAACATGAGGATTTTGAAACAATTGTACAGGACGTGTATTTAGGTACTATACCATACATGACTCCTAGCGGTACTTTTGTTATCAACGGTGCAGAACGTGTGGTTGTATCTCAGTTACACAGGTCTCCGGGTGTTTTCTTCGGTCAGTCGTTCCACGCTAACGGAACAAAATTATATTCGGCCAGGGTAATTCCTTTTAAAGGTTCTTGGATAGAGTTTGCAACCGATATTAATAATGTGATGTATGCGTACATTGACAGGAAGAAAAAATTACCGGTTACAACATTATTTAGGGCAATAGGTTTTGAAAGGGATAAAGATATCCTTGAGATATTTGACCTTGCAGAAGAGGTTAAGGTTTCTAAAACTGGTCTTAAAAAGTATATAGGCAGAAGACTTGCTGCACGTGTTCTTAATACATGGCACGAAGATTTCGTGGATGAAGATACAGGTGAAGTTGTTTCTATCGAGCGTAATGAAATTATATTAGACAGGGATACTATTATTGATAAGGATAATGTTGAGGAAATTATCGACTCTAATGTAAAAACAATTCTGCTTCATAAAGAGGATAATAATCAGGCAGATTATGCTATTATCCATAATACTTTACAAAAAGACCCAACAAACTCAGAAAAAGAAGCTGTAGAGCACATCTACCGTCAGCTGCGTAACGCAGAACCGCCTGATGAAGAGACTGCTCGTGGCATCATAGATAAATTGTTCTTCTCTGATCAACGTTACAACTTAGGTGAGGTAGGTCGTTACAGAATGAACAAAAAACTTAGTCTTGACATCCCTATGGATAAGCAGGTGCTTACCAAAGAGGATATCATTACTATCGTTAAGTACTTAATCGAGCTTATCAACTCTAAAGCAGAGATTGATGATATCGATCACTTATCAAACCGTCGTGTAAGAACTGTAGGTGAGCAACTTTCAGCACAGTTTGGCGTAGGTTTGGCTCGTATGGCGAGAACCATTAGAGAGCGTATGAACGTTAGGGATAACGAGGTGTTTACACCAATTGACCTTATCAATGCTAAAACATTGTCGTCAGTTATCAACTCTTTCTTTGGTACGAACCAGCTTTCTCAGTTTATGGATCAAACCAATCCACTTGCTGAGATTACACACAAAAGAAGATTGTCTGCATTAGGGCCTGGTGGTCTTTCGAGAGAGAGAGCAGGTTTCGAGGTGCGAGACGTTCACTATACGCATTACGGACGTTTATGTCCTATTGAGACACCAGAGGGTCCAAACATTGGTTTGATCTCTTCTCTGGGTGTTTACGCTAAGGTAAACGGAATGGGCTTTATCGAAACTCCTTACCGTAAGGTTGAAAACGGTAAAGTTGATATTGTTTCAGAACCTATTTACCTAAGTGCAGAAGAGGAAGAAGGTAAACTGATTGCTCAGGCGAACATTGAGATGAACGATGACGGTAATATTACTGCAGAAAAAGTAATTGCCCGTGAGGAAGGTGACTTCCCGGTTGTTGAGCCAAACGTTGTACATTATACTGACGTTGCTCCTAATCAGATTGCTTCTATCTCAGCTTCGTTGATTCCTTTCCTTGAACACGATGATGCGAACCGTGCACTGATGGGATCAAACATGATGCGCCAGGCCGTACCATTGTTACGTCCTGAGTCTCCTATCGTGGGTACTGGTTTAGAGCGTCAGGTAGCTTCAGATTCAAGGGTACTGATAAATGCCGAAGGCAATGGTACTGTTGAGTATGTAGATGCTAACGAGATTACTATTAAGTATGACAGAACAGACCGTGAGAGAAGTGTAAGCTTTGATACGGATGAGAAAACATACAAGTTAATTAAGTTCAGAAAAACCAACCAGAGTACAAGTATTAACCTTAAGCCTATCGTTAGAAAAGGTGACAGGGTTGCTAAAGGACAGGTACTTTGTGAAGGTTATGCAACTCAAAACGGTGAGCTTGCTTTAGGTAGAAACCTTAAAGTAGCGTTCATGCCTTGGAAAGGGTATAACTTTGAGGATGCGATTGTAATTTCTGAAAAAGTTGTTCGTGATGATATCTTTACATCGATCCACGTAGACGATTATTCACTAGAGGTAAGGGATACTAAGTTAGGTAACGAAGAGTTAACTAACGACATTCCTAACGTAAGTGAAGAGGCTACTAAAGATCTTGATGAAAATGGTATGATCAGGATTGGTGCAGAAGTTAAGCCTGGTGATATCCTTATCGGTAAGATTACTCCAAAAGGAGAATCTGATCCAACACCTGAAGAAAAACTACTTAGAGCAATCTTTGGAGATAAAGCAGGTGATGTTAAGGATGCTTCGTTAAAAGCTTCTCCATCATTACATGGTGTTGTTCTTGACAAAAAATTATTTGCAAGAGCTGTAAAAGATAAACGCAAACGTACAAAAGATAAAGACGATTTAACTAAACTTGAAATGGAGTTTGAAGTTAAGTTCACTGAGCTTAAAGACAGACTTATTGATAAGTTGTTTAACATCGTTAACGGAAAAACTTCTCAGGGAGTAATGAATGATTTGGGTGAGGAGATTTTACCAAAAGGTAAAAAGTACACTCAAAAAATGCTTTATGCAGTTGAAGATTTCGCTCACTTAACAAAAGGTCAGTGGACAACGGATGACGAAACCAATGCAATGGTTAACGACCTTATCCACAACTATAAAATTAAGCTGAACGACCTTCAGGGTGCATTAAGAAGAGAGAAATTCACTATCACTGTAGGAGACGAGCTTCCGTCAGGAATCTTAAAACTTGCTAAGGTTTACATCGCTAAGAAACGTAAACTTAAAGTGGGTGATAAAATGGCAGGTCGTCACGGTAACAAAGGTATTGTTGCTAAAATTGTACGCCACGAGGATATGCCATTCCTTGAAGACGGAACTCCGGTAGATATCGTTCTTAACCCGCTAGGGGTACCATCGCGTATGAACATTGGTCAGATTTATGAAACTGTACTTGGATGGGCAGGTATGAACTTAGGCAAGAAATTTGCAACGCCAATTTTTGACGGTGCTTCTCTTGATGAGATCAACGCGCTTACAGATGAGGCAGGTGTGCCAAGATTTGGTCATACATATTTATATGACGGAGGTACAGGAGAGCGTTTCCACCAGCCGGCTACAGTAGGTGTAATTTATATGCTTAAGCTGGGTCACATGGTAGATGATAAGATGCACGCACGTTCTATCGGTCCTTACTCGCTTATCACGCAGCAGCCTCTTGGAGGTAAAGCACAGTTTGGTGGTCAGCGTTTTGGAGAGATGGAGGTTTGGGCACTTGAGGCATACGGTGCTTCAAGCACACTGAGAGAGATCCTGACAGTTAAATCGGATGACGTTATAGGTAGGGCTAAAACTTACGAGTCTATCGTTAAGGGTGAAACCATGCCGGAACCAGGGCTACCGGAATCATTCAATGTATTGATGCACGAGCTTAAAGGTCTTGGACTAGACATCAGATTAGAAGAATAAATTTCCACGGGAATGGTGCTTTTAGCGCCATTCCCTTTACAGCGTTTTTAATATAATTGATAGATTCATATCATGACGAGATTAAAAGATAAAAATACCGTTAAAAGATTTAACCAGATATCGATAGGTCTTGCTTCTCCGGAGTCCATCCTTGCAGAGTCAAGAGGTGAGGTTCTAAAACCGGAAACCATTAACTATCGTACTCACAAACCGGAAAGAGACGGACTTTTCTGTGAGCGTATTTTCGGTCCTGTAAAAGACTTTGAATGTGCTTGTGGTAAATACAAAAGAATCCGTTATAAAGGGATTGTTTGTGACCGTTGTGGTGTAGAGGTTACGGAGAAAAAAGTACGTCGTGACAGAGTAGGACACATCAACCTTGTTGTGCCTATTGCTCATATTTGGTACTTCCGTTCATTACCAAACAAAATAGGTTATCTTCTTGGCCTTCCGTCTAAGAAATTAGACATGATCATATACTATGAAAGGTATGTGGTTATACAGCCAGGTATTGCTAAGGGTCCTGATGGGGAACCGCTTAAAGAACTAGACTTTTTAACTGAAGAAGAGTACCTGAATATTGCAGATACCCTTCCGATGGAAAACCAATATTTAGATGACACAGACCCTAACAAGTTTATCGCTAAGATGGGGGCTGAGTGTATTATGGACTTATTGGCAAGAATTGATCTTGACCAGTTGTCATACAACCTTCGCCACAGTGCTAATACCGAGACATCTAAACAAAGAAAAACTGAAGCACTTAAAAGACTACAGGTTGTAGAATCTTTCCGTGAGGCGAACCTTAACAGGGAAAACCGCCCTGAGTGGATGATTCTTAAAGTTATTCCTGTTATCCCGCCAGAGCTTCGTCCGTTAGTGCCTCTTGATGGTGGACGTTTTGCTACGTCTGACCTTAATGACCTTTACAGAAGGGTTATTATACGTAACAACCGTCTTAAGAGACTTATGGAAATCAAAGCACCGGAAGTTATCCTTCGTAACGAAAAACGTATGCTTCAGGAATCTGTTGACTCGTTATTCGATAATACAAGAAAAGCTTCTGCTGTTAAAACAGAATCAAACAGGCCACTTAAATCACTTTCTGATTCATTAAAAGGTAAACAGGGACGTTTCCGTCAAAACCTTCTTGGTAAACGTGTTGACTATTCTGCACGTTCGGTTATCGTTGTTGGGCCTGAAATGAAACTTTTTGAGTGTGGTTTACCAAAAGATATGGCTGCTGAGCTTTACAAACCATTCGTTATCCGTAAGCTTATCGAAAGAGGTATTGTAAAAACAGTTAAGTCGGCTAAGAAGATTATAGATAAGAAAGAGCCGGTAGTATGGGATATCCTTGAAAATGTAATTAAAGGTCACCCGGTACTGCTTAACCGTGCCCCTACTCTTCACCGTTTAGGTATTCAGGCATTCCAGCCTAAACTTATTGAAGGTAAAGCGATCCAGCTACACCCGTTAGTATGTACGGCATTTAACGCTGACTTTGATGGTGACCAGATGGCGGTTCACTTACCTCTAGGGCCGGAGGCTATACTTGAAGCACAGCTTTTAATGCTTGCTTCACACAATATTCTTAACCCTGCTAACGGTGCACCTATTACTGTACCATCTCAGGACATGGTTCTTGGTCTTTACTATATGACCAAAGAGCGTTTGTCTACAGAGACGCACAAGATTTTAGGTGAAGGCCTTACTTTCTATTCTGCAGAAGAAGTAAACATTGCTTTAAATGAGGGTAGAGTAGAGCTTAATGCATCTGTTAAGGTTAGGACTAAAGACTTTAATGACAAAGGAGAGCTTGTTTATCAGGTTATCAAAACTACAGCAGGTAGGGTATTATTCAACGAAGTAGTACCAGAGCAGGCTGGATATATCAATGAGGTATTGACTAAAAAATCGTTAAGGGATATTATCGGTAAGATTTTAAATGCTACTGATGTACCTACAACGGCTGCCTTCCTTGATAATATTAAAGATATGGGTTACCGTTTCGCATTTAGAGGTGGTCTTTCTTTCAGTTTAGGTGATATTATTATCCCTGCAAGAAAGCAAGAACTTATTACTGATGCAAACGAACAGGTTGATGCGATTACCATGAACTATAACATGGGTCTTATCACCAACAATGAGCGTTACAACCAGGTGATTGACGTTTGGACTTCTACCAACGCGCTTCTTACAGAGCTTGCAATGAAGAACATTAGAGAGGATCAGCAAGGATTCAACTCGGTGTACATGATGCTTGACTCTGGGGCGAGGGGTTCTAAGGAACAGATTCGTCAGCTTACCGGTATGCGTGGTCTTATGGCTAAGCCTAAGAAATCTACTGCCGGTGGTGGTGAGATTATTGAAAACCCTATCTTATCTAACTTTAAAGAAGGTTTATCAATCCTTGAGTACTTTATCTCTACTCACGGTGCCCGTAAAGGTCTTGCGGATACGGCTCTTAAAACGGCCGATGCGGGTTACCTTACAAGGAGGCTGCATGACGTTTCTCAGGACGTTATCGTAAACTCTGTAGATTGTGGTACATTAAGAGGTATTGAAGTAACTCCACTTAAGAAAAACGAAGAGATTGTAGAATCTCTTGGTGAAAGAATATTAGGTCGTGTAGCTTTACAGGATGTTATTAATCCGCTAACTTCTGAGGTTCTTGTTCACGCTGGTGAGCAAATCACAGAAGCTGAAGTCAGAGCTATTAATGCTTCTCCGGTTGAGAGTGTTGAAGTACGTTCTCCACTAACATGTGAGGCTAAAAAAGGTATTTGTGCTAAATGTTACGGTCGTAACCTTGCAACAGCCAAAATGACACAAAAAGGTGAGGCAGTAGGTGTTATTGCAGCACAGTCAATTGGTGAGCCTGGTACACAGCTTACATTACGTACGTTCCACGTGGGTGGTACAGCGGGTAACATTTCTGAGGAGTCTAGTATTATCACTAAATTCCGAGGTAAGCTTGATATCGAAGATCTTAAAACAGTTAAAGGAGAAGACAACGAGGGTAACGAAGTGGATATCGTGGTATCACGTTCTACAGAGTTAAAACTTGTTGACGAAACTACAGGAATTGTATTAAATACACATAACATACCTTACGGTTCAAGTATCTATGTGAAAAACGGAGATGTTGTATCTGAAGGAACTGTAATATGTAAATGGGACCCTTATAACGGTGTAATTATTTCTGAATTTACCGGTAAAATTGCTTATGAAGATATCGAACAGGGACAAACGTTTATTGTTGAAATCGATGAGCAAACAGGATTCCAGGAAAAAGTAATCTCTGAGGCCAGGAATAAGAAATTAATCCCAACCTTATTAATTTACGGTAATGACGGTGAGTTAATCCGTTCTTACAACTTACCGGTAGGTTCTCACCTTATGGTAGATAACGGAGAGAAAATCAAGGCAGGTAAAGTACTTGTTAAGATTCCTAGACGTTCTTCTAAGGCGGGTGATATTACGGGTGGTTTACCAAGGATTACAGAGCTTCTTGAAGCACGTAACCCTTCTAACCCGGCTGTGGTTTCTGAAATCGACGGTGTTGTATCATTCGGTAAGATTAAGAGAGGTAACCGAGAGATTATAGTTGAGTCTAAGTTTGGTGAGATCAAGAAATATCTTGTGAAACTTTCTAACCAGATACTTGTTCAGGAGAATGACTACGTGAAGGCGGGTCTGCCACTTTCAGACGGTGCCATCACTCCGGACGATATCCTTAGAATACAGGGACCATCTGCAGTACAGCAGTATCTTGTAAACGAGATTCAGGAAGTTTACCGACTACAGGGTGTAAAAATCAACGATAAGCACTTTGAGGTTGTTATCCGCCAGATGATGCGTAAAGTTAAGATTGAAGATCCGGGAGATACATTATTCCTTGAAGATCAGTTAGCTCACACGAGCGACTTTATCGAGGAGAATGATAAACTGTACGGAATGAAAGTTGTAGAAGATGCAGGAGATTCTGATACTCTTAAACCAGGTCAGATTATTACTCCGCGTCAGTTAAGGGATGAGAACTCAATCCTTAAGCGTACGGATAAAAACCTTGTTGTAGCAAGAGATGTTGTTCCGGCAACGGCTACTCCAATACTACAGGGTATTACAAGAGCATCGCTACAAACTAAATCGTTCATCTCGGCAGCATCGTTCCAGGAAACAACTAAAGTACTTAACGAAGCAGCTGTAGCTGGTAAAGTAGACGGACTTGAAGGACTTAAAGAGAACGTTATTGTAGGACACAGAATACCTGCTGGTACAGGTATGAGGGATTACGACAACATTATCGTAGGTTCTAAAGAAGAGTATAATGAATTATTAACTCCTAAAGAGGAATTTAATTACTAATACAACATGAGTGATCAAAAACAGCAACCGGGGCAAATTAACATTGAACTGGATGAGAAAACAGCCGAAGGCATCTATTCTAACCTGGCAATTATAAACCACTCGGCTTCCGAGTTTGTAGTGGACTTTGTAAGCATAATGCCGGCAGTACCTAAAGCTAAAGTTAAATCACGCATTGTATTAACGCCTCAGCACGCCAAAAGGCTGCTAAAGGTACTTGGTGAGAATATTCATCGTTTTGAAGCCGCTCATGGTGAGATTAAGGAATCAGAACAACCACCAATTCCATTAAATTTCGGGCCTGCAGGTCAGGCTTAATATAAAATATAAGCCCACTCAAATGAGTGGGCTTTTTTATTTAAATTAGGTCAAATCTTCAGGAATCAAATAACAGTTACCTCTAGTTCGGGTTAGGGCAACATATAATTTGTTTTTAGTAATAGGATTTAAAGATTTTAGGTTTTGTTTTTTATAAAGGTTATAGGTGGTCTTGTTTAGAATAATACATGTATCAACATAGCTATCTTCACCTTTACAATCTCCCCAGTTTTTAGAATTAAAACTTCTTTTATTACTATTGTTGTATACCAGTTTTATTATCGAATCATCTGATAAGATATTACTAATTTCAGTTGGATTATCTACATATTTTATTTGAGTAATATTGTCATTAGCTGAGCTAATTGATATACCTAAATTTTCACTAACATAATTACAAATTGTAGGGCTACAGCGATGACTCTTTTTTAAAGTGTCCAAATCTATAGTAATGTTCTGTTTGCTGTAATAATTTAAAAAAGTTTCTAAATTGCTATATAGATTTTTATGTAAATTACCATCTCTACTTGTGTTATAAGTATGTTGATAGAAATCTCCGACTAGTAAAAAATTCACATTTGTATTTAATAATCTCAGTACAAAATCAAAATCATGTCCAGATAAATCTTGAACTTCATCTATCAAAACGTAATTATAAAATTTCTTGATCCTATCATTAACAGATTGTGAGAGATTGGCTACATCGATTAGCTTTGCCATCCGATTATGATATAAATAACCATTGTTTACATAAAATCGTTTATCATTTCTATTGAGTTGATTTGTCCATGTAGGAGGTAAGTCCCATTTAATACCTTTAACTTTTAATTCTTTAAATAAAAATGGTTTTATACATGTATTATAAATGAAATCGAAATAAGTAAGTATAGTAATGTTTTGAGGTAGATAGTTGAATTTTTTTAATACTTTATTTTTTAAATTTTTACAATTTGAAACCGTATATGTAACAAGCAAAAAGTTTTTATCTAAATCTAATTGATTTATTAACATAGTTGTCTTACCAGAACCGGCAACAGCTAATACTATTCTTTTGTCAACCATAAAATCCCATTTTTTATATATTGTGGCACTTTTATAGAGTCATGCTTTTTATCTAAAATTCTAAATGCACAATCAGCTTTTTCAGATAACATATATTCTAGAGTAGTTAAAGTTTTTCTGCCTTTTGAAAACAGTTCTTCGCACAGTTCAGTATTATTGTTATACATTGATATTTCAAAGGTTGAAATTGAATTGTCCTCCTCAGAAAAAACTTTAATTTTATCAGATAAATATTTGCTGTATCTTTCTACACAGTTTACTTGATAATTTTCGTCATTATCTCTAATAACTAGTGTTTTAATGTCTAATAAAACAGCGACATCCAAATATCTTTTAAAGCTTGTTCCGCCAACTGAAATTATATGTATGCCGTATTCTTCAGGGGGATTTTTTAAGACTATTTCACAAAATCTATTCATCATTATATATTCAGAGTCGCCTTCAACAAGAATTACTTTTTCAGATAATATGTATTCTAAAATATTATTATCAGGGGCTTTCATGAAGAATTTTGCTGTGTCTTCTTTTAATGATTTTAAGCTTATCGATTTGTTGCTACTGCTATTTAATAATGTTGTATTCCTTAAATCTAAACGTGTACTGATTAAGCTGTTGTGAGTTGCGATGAATATCTGTTTATTCTTGGAGTCGTTTATTCGATTAATAAGCTTTTTCATGTGAGAGTGACTAAGGTGATTTTCAGGCTCTTCTAGTAATATGAAATCTATTTCAGTACCTTTTTTTTGTAGAGCAAACTCTGTTTTTATAAAACATTGCCTTCCTTTTCCTCTATTATCAATGTCAATATCGTTTTCAGTAATTGTTAAATCTGATTCTAAATTTGATTTAGAATTGTTTTTGATTGAAAAAGCAAAAGGACCTGTTTTAGAGTTTAAATCATTTAATACTCTTTCTCTAAACTCATTTTTATAGTATCTATATTTGTTTGAATGTCTATTCTTTTCAGCTATCGAAGTGTAATTGTTATACAGTGTTTTAATATAAGATTTTGTAGCATATTCATTATTAATTTGGGTATTGTCTAATAATAGATGTTTGAAATATTTTTTAAAGCCAGAATATGCCTGTCCAGCAAAAGTGTGAAAAGAGATAGAATAATATTCAAAAGGAAAGTTTTGATTATTTTGACTTAAAATTTCTATAATTTCAGCACTCAATTCGTCCTTAGGTTCACAAACCATGTATAAACCATAACAATCGGTATTGTCTAAATTATTTCGACCGTGAAAATAAGGGTCGTTTAATTCTGAAAAATAAATTTCTATAGTTAATTGTGGTAATGACGAATATTGATTTGATGAAAAAAAGTTGTTGATTGTGTTAAAGTTAAAAAGTGAGTCTAGTCCTAATGTTTCAACTTTAGATCGACTACCACTTAAAACTAAATCTATTGCTAATAAAATTGAACTTTTTCCTGATTCATTATCACCTATTAAAACATTTAAGTTGTCCTCAAAATCTATGTCTAATGTTTCAAAACGTTTAAAATTTAATGCTTTTAATTTTCTTATTTTCATTGTCTAGCGTTGGTAAGGTTATTTAACATAAATATACAATAAATGTTAAAATTAACTTTATTATTCATTCAATAAATAATTTTTCTAACCTGAATATCTCATTTCCAAATCCGCAATATTTCCTTAACTTTGAGGTTCATCAATTAATCCCTATTTACTTTCCAATGTCGAGTATAATTCAACTTCTTCCTGACCACGTTGCCAACCAGATAGCTGCCGGAGAGGTAGTACAAAGACCGGCTTCGGTGGTGAAAGAATTAATGGAAAATTCGGTTGATGCGGGCTCTACAGAGATAAAACTTGTAGTTAAAGATGCCGGTAAAACCCTTATTCAGGTTATAGATAACGGTAAGGGTATGAGTGTTACCGATGCCAGGCTGTGTTTTGAGCGCCATGCGACCTCAAAAATACGCCATGCAGAAGATTTGTTTGCCTTGGGTACAAAAGGCTTTAGGGGAGAGGCATTGGCTTCTATAGCGGCTATTGCCCACGTGGAAATGAAAACCAAACAGGATCAGGACGAGCTGGGTACACATATCGTTATCGAAGGGAGTAAATTTGTAAGTCAGGATGTGGCGGTATTGCCTAAGGGGACTTCTTTTTCGGTTAAGAATCTTTTCTTTAATATTCCGGCAAGGAGAAACTTCCTAAAGTCTGATACGGTTGAGTTTCGCCATGTGGTAGATGAGTTTGAACGTGTTGCTATGGCACATGCCAATATTCATTTCGTTTTAATACATAACGGAAGCGAAATGTTTAACCTTCCGGCTTCTAATACACGCCAGCGTATTGTAAATATTTTTGGCGGACGTACTAATGAGAAGCTTGTTCCGGTAAATGAAACTACCGAGATTGTAAGTATTAACGGGTTTGTTTGCAAGCCCGAATTTGCCAAGAAAAACAGGGGAGAACAGTTCTTTTTTGTAAACGACAGGTTTATAAAAAGTGCCTACCTACACCATGCGGTAATGGCTGCCTACGAAGGTTTGCTTAAAGACGGTACACAACCGGGATATTACCTGTATCTTGATGTTCCGCCTAATACAATTGATATCAATATCCACCCAACAAAAACGGAGATAAAGTTTGACGACGAGCATGCGCTTTATGCCATACTCAGGTCGGCCATAAAACATAGTTTGGGGCAGTTTAACGTAGCGCCTGTACTGGATTTTGACAGAGATGCCACGCTTGATACCCCTTATGATTACGAAAAGAAGGATGTAGGCATGCCTACCATTCAGGTAGATTCTTCATTTAACCCGTTTGCCGATGATAGTGATGATAAGCCAACACAAACCTTTTCGGGAGGTGGTTCGCGTTCTTCTTCGTCATCGTCTTTTTCATCCTCATATTCCTCACCTACGTTCAAAAAGGATAAAATGCCATCGTGGGAGAGCCTTTATAACGGACTGAACACATCGACTGACGAAATTGCCGAAATCAGCTTTGAATCGGAAGAAGTGACAGGTTCACTATTTAATGATGAGGAAGTAGAGCAAACGGCTCATAAAACATACCAGATACATAAAAAATATATCGTGAGCCCTATTAAGTCGGGCATGGTGATAATAGACCAGAAAAGAGCACACCAGCGCGTGCTATATGAGCAATTTCTGGCTAATATTACTGTACAGCACGGTTCCAGTCAGCAGTTGTTGTTTCCGCTAACGCTTCATTTTAATAAAAGTGAACTTGGTATAATAAAGGAAATGAAGGAATCGTTACAAAATACTGGCTTTGTTTTTGATGAATTTAGCGACGACCATATAGTTGTTTCGGGACTGCCTGTGAATGTTGCCGAAAGCGAGGTTTCCATACTGCTTGAAGAGTTACTTAATGATTTAGAACAGGAAGTGCCCGATACCAGTTTTAGCCAAAGCGACAGCATTGCAAAGTCAATGTCTCGAAGCCTTGCTGTTAAAACCGGAGTGGCGTTGACCGAGAAAGAACAGGAAACTATGGTAAACGCGCTTTTTGCCTGTAAGGAGCCCGGAGTTTCACCTTTTAATAAACCTACTTTTATTACACTAAGCGTAGAAGATTTAGATAAACGATTTGCCCTATGATGTTTAGAATGACCGAAGTTGTAAAACAACTTATAATTATAAATATAATTTTCTTTGTAGGTAAAGTAATAATTGGCCAAAATATAATTGATGAGTATTTGGCCTTTCATTATTTTGGCAATCCTTCTTTTAAACCATGGCAGGTAATTAGCTACATGTTTATTCATGCGGATGTAGGACATATATTTTTTAATATGCTGCTTCTGTTTTTCTTTGGTCCCTCGCTTGAGGATCAATGGGGAGGGAGTAAATTCCTGTTTTTTTATCTGTCCTGTGGTGTAGGTGCTATATTAGCAACTCAGGGGATATCGTATTTTGCTTTTCACGATAGTTTAAATGTATTGGTGACAGAAGGCTTTAATAAAGCAGATGTTATGGCAGTTTTGAGCGAGGGCAAGTATATGGTTAAATGGGAGGAGATTCTTAATCAAAGACAGTTTAATAACCTTATAGGTAGTTATAATATAGCTACAATGGGGGCTTCCGGAGCTATATATGGTGTGCTGGTTGCATATGCATTTCTTTTCCCTAACAGAGAAGTGTATTTAATGTTTATCCTGCCTGTAAAAGTTAAGTACCTGATTGCTTTTTATATAATAGGAGATTTAATTGCCGGGTTTAAAGGGCAAATGCTTATAGGTAATGCTGGTGGAGTAGGGTATTTTGCACACATAGGAGGAGCACTTATAGGTTATCTTATGATGTTGTATTGGAAAAGACATCAGTTTAAAAATAATAGATGGAATTAATATGGGAATTTTAGACGACTTAAAAATGGAATACCGTATGGGAGGTATTACGCAAAGGCTTATATTTTGGAATGTAGGTTTATTTGCAATACCAATGATTCTGTTCGGGATACTTCCTTTATTTAGTGTTAACCTCTCTTTTTTAAACTGGAATAGTTTAGGGGTTGACTGGCTTAGTTTATCATCAAATCCTGCCGATTTACTGTGGAAACCCTGGTCGCTAATAGTATATATGTTTTTACATGCAGGCGTACTCCATTTGCTTTTTAATATGCTTATGTTGTATTTCTCTGCAAGGTTTTTCCTGACTTTCTTCACCCAAAAACAGTTTTTTGGACTTTATATATTAGGAGGTGTTTTTGCAGGCTTAATGTTTATTATAAGCTTTAACATCCTTCCGGGATTAGTATTGTCACAGGCAAAAATGGTAGGTGCATCGGCAGCTATTATGACTATTTTAATAGCATCGGCAGTATATGCGCCTTATTATGCTGTTAGATTGCCGCTTATAGGCACACTTAAACTATGGCATATTGCGTTATTCTATGTAGTGCTTGATCTTATTCAGGCTTCAGGAGGTAATTCAGGCGGGCATATAGCGCACCTTTCGGGAGCTTTATTTGGATATATTTATATTAGGTTATTACAAAGAGATACTGACCTTAGTAAAATAGTAACAGCGGTAATCGATTTTTTTGCTAACTTGTTTAAGCCTAAAAAGTCTACCCCGTTTAAAAAAGTACACAAAAATAAAAATACTGCTACGACTAATAACAGGAGTACAGCAAATTCAACCTCCGCAAGGCAGTCTAAAGATATTACACAACAAAAAATAGATGATATACTGGACAAGATTAGTAAATCAGGCTATGACAGCCTGACTAAAGAGGAGAAAGAATTCTTGTTTAAAGTAGGTAAATAACAACCAATAAATAACCGGGTTTCCCCATGAAAAACCTTTCCTGGTTTAATAAGCTAATGTATTTTATCAACATGGTTTTAACCGTGTTGACGTTCTTGGCTTATGTCCTGCCTTTTTTGGCGCCAAAGTTATTTCCGTTACTTTCTGTTTTTACTTTAATATTGCCATTACTGCTGGTACTTAACTTCTTCTTTTTTATGTACTGGCTATTGCAAACCAAAAGGCAGATGCTGCTTTCAGGTTTGGTTTTGCTACTGGGAATTACTTTTGTTAGTAAACTTTACAGATTCTCTTCGGACAAAGAGGAAGTTACCCCTGATGATTTTGTAGTGATGAGTTATAATGTGAGGATGTTCAATTTGTACGAATGGATTGATGATACTCTTGTACCTCAAAAAATAGATAATTTCGTTAAAGAACGAAAGCCCGATGTAGTTTGTCTTCAGGAGTATAATAAAAGGGGTGACGATTTGTTTAAACAATTTGAGTATCGTTATATATACAAAGAAAAAGGTAAGAGCCAGCATGCCTTTTTTTCTAAGTTCCCTATATTGGATACCGGAAGTCTTACTTTTCCAAATACTGGTAATAGTGTTATCTATGCCGACGTAGTAAAAGATAAAGATACATTGAGGTTTTACAGTATGCACCTGCAGTCGGTAAAAATAAGTCCGGATATTCATGAGAAAATTGATGAGGAGAAATCAAAAATCATATTCAGGCGTTTAAGTGGGGCCTTTAAAGAGCAACAATTACAGGCCGAAATACTGCAGCAGCATAAAAAAGACTGTCATTACCCTATGATTATTTGCGGTGATCTTAACAATAGCGCTTTTTCTTATGTTTACCGAAGCATAAGGGGAGATTTGAAAGATTCATTTGAAGAGGCAGGTAGTGGTTTTGGTAAGTCGTATAACTACAAATATTACCCTGCAAGAATAGATTATATATTTACAGATAACAGACTGCATGTAAAAGAATTTAAAACATATGATATGTTTGTAAATTCCGATCATTATCCTATAATATCAAGACTGGCTTTTGTAAAAGAGGGTGAGGAGTAATTATTTTACAGCTCCTGATTTTTTAAGTACTCCATTGCATAACGACCTTCATTAAATAAAAGATCAAGTATACTCAGGTTGTTTATAAAGCCGTGTTTTTCCTCAAAAACCTGTGTGTAAGCTTCAAATTGTGAAGGGTCTTTTTTTCCATTGGTAAGATATCTTAAATCCTGTATGTCTTCAACCTCATGAAAATACTCTATGGTTTTTTCATAAGAGAAATCCATGCCAAGACAACTTGTAACGATTTCCATTATCCGGAAGTTAAGATCCATCATGAATGTGTGTTTTTTCTCAAATACAGGCCTTATGTCGTCTTCAAAGTACTCGAAGAAGGGCGAAGTACGGTAAGCGGCCTCAAGGGATTTAAAATGCTGTTTTTGCCAGTTAAAAGCAGGTTCTATCTTAACATCCTTAAACTTTTGATGCTTGCTGTCGGTATTATGTTTTACGGGGATGTTTAATAGCTGAATACCATTAGGGCTGTATATGTACATCCTGTTCCTGTTTGTTTGCTTTTGGAAATTATCTTCAACTTCAAAAACCGTTTTATCTGCTTTTGTCATAGCAACAAAATGACTAATGGAAGGGAAATAGGTAGGATGTATTAAAATGCTCATTATGGAAGTATGTTTGTGAATACGCTTATTTGTTTATTTGGTAGTTGCGTAATGCATTTAATTTGTTAGTAATACTTTCTATTAATAGCCTAAGTTCTTGGTATACATTATTGTTAATAAAACCTAATTCAAATGATATTATTATTTGATTTAAAACTTCAACTGCTGATCCAAATGCCATTGTAGTAAAATGCGCTTTGTCTTTGTTTGTATTTCTTGCAGACCCTTCGGCAATATTTGAACATACAGAAACCGAGGCTCTCCTTAATTGTGAAACCAAGCTGAATTTCTCAGAATCCGGAAAATTATTAGTTACGCTGTAGAGTTTTTTTGTAAACTCTTTAGCTTCTATCCATACTTCTAATTTTTCAAAAGAATATGTATACATCAACTATCAAATAAACCAATAAACAAAAATCAAATTAATTGGTTGCTTTTTTCTTCTTCTTTCTGAAATAATCAAATACAAACCATCCGGCAAGTAGTATAAGGAAGTACTTAAAGTAAGAAACAGGTTTGCCTTCACCTCCTACAGTGGTAAACATTCTGTCCCAACGTACTTTTTTACTAAAGTTTTTCCAAGGTACGTTTTGATCAAGGCTCATCCAGATAAATACAGGCTTACCAACAATATGGTCTTCCGGTACAAATCCCCAATAGCGGCTGTCTAGTGAGTTATGACGGTTATCACCCATCATCCAGTAGTAGTTTTGCTTAAAGGTGTATGAGGTGGCTATCTCTCCGTTTATCCTGATTTCATTACCTGTAACCTGAAGTTTGTTTCCTTCATATTCCTTGATGATATCTTCGTAAAATGGTAGTGTCTCTTTTGTTAGGGATACTGTTTTTCCTGCTTCAGGGATATAAATAGGTCCCATGTTATCCTGACTCCAGGACTTAGTCTTAGTTGTAGGGAATATTGTAGGGTCAGCTTCTGAGGCTACATTGCGTTCTACAGAAATAATGCCGTTTAAGCTTTTAATAGTTTCGGCACTGCTATTTGTTAGGGCTCTAAAAAAATAAGTGTTTTTACCAACTAAGCCATACTCATCAGTAATGTGTAATTTTTGCTTAAGATAGGCATCATTTAAAATGGTTCCATCTGTTTTAATAATGTAAGAGTACTGTATATCAGCCCTGCTGGAGAGGATCAATTCTTTATTATCAATATAAACAACACCGTCTTTAATAGAAAGGCTGTCTCCCGGTGTACCTACACACCTTTTAACGTAGTTTGTTTTTTTGTCAATTGGTTTGTAAGTGCCATCAGTTCTTTTGTCTGTTGGCCAATTAAATACAACGATGTCATTTTTCTCTGGCTTTTCAAAACCAGGAAACCTAAATGATGGTAGTTGAGGCCAGCTAAGATATGACTTGGTATTTACTACAGGAACAGAGTCATGTACCATAGGTAGTGCAACTGTAGTCATTGGGGTGCGGGCACCATAATGAAACTTGCTTACAAACAGAAAATCGCCAATAAGTAATGTTTTTTCAAGGGAAGCCGTAGGTATTGTAAACGGCTGCATCACATAGGTGTGTACTATTGTGGCAACTACAATGGCAAATAATAATGAGCCTAAAGTACTTTCTTTTTTCTTTTCGGCATCATATTCTTCTTTAGTGATGTATTTTACATCTTCAGCATAGTTTATGTAATAAATATAAAACCCTAAGGTTACAATCCCTAAAATGGTATCTAATGATGATTTTTTACCAAAGCTTTTTAATGTAAGCACCCATACTACAGGGAACATAATAAGATTTACAATGGGGATAAATAATAAAGCTGCCCAGTAAACCGGTTTTCTTATTATTTTCATCAGTATAACTGCATTGTATACAGGAACTGCAGCTTCCCATGTTTTTCTACCTGCTTTTTTGTAAAGTTTCCAGGTTCCTAGGTAATGTACTACCTGTACTGCCAGGAAAAAAATAAACCACTGTAGTAAAGTCATCTTTAAATTGTTTTTTATATATGTATGTCTTTTGGTAAAAATGTTACTTTAAATCTAAAACATCTTTCATGGTAAAGACACCCTGTTTACCAATTATCCATTCGGCAGCTACTACAGATCCTAAGGCAAAACCTTCACGACTGTGTGCTGTATGCTTAATTTCGATTGAGTCAATCTCTGAATCATAGAATACCGAATGTGTACCCGGAACATTCTCTATACGTTTGGCGTCAATAAGTATTTCATCCTGTTTAGCATCACTAAGTGCCCAGCTGGAGTAGTTGCTGTTTTCTATAATCCCTTTTGCTAAGCTGATGGCTGTACCGCTTGGAGCATCCAGTTTTTGAGTATGGTGGATTTCTTCCATCGAAACCTTATACTGATCCAGTTTGCTCATCATTTTAGCAAGGTATTCGTTTAACTGAAAGAAAATATTAACCCCAAGGCTAAAGTTAGAGCCATAAATAAAGGCCCCCTTTTTTTCTTCACACAGCTTAACTATGTTGTGATATTCTTCAAGCCAGCCTGTTGTGCCCGATATTACAGGTACATTTTTATTAAGGCATTGTGAAATATTTTCAACGGCTGCATCAGGAATACTGAATTCTATTGCTACATCGGCATTTTCAAGTCCGTCAAAAGAATTGTCTCTTGTTTTTCTTAATACAATTTCGTGGCCTCTTTCCAAAGCAATCTTTTCGATTACTTTTCCCATTTTTCCGTAGCCTAAAAGTGCAATTTTCATATATTAAAATTGGTAACTAAGGGTTAGCCCCATGTTATGTTTGTAATCAATTTGGTTTTGTTGCAGTTGTGGTCTTAACGACAGGTTGTCGCTAACATTAAATTGCATAAGGTGGGCATTAACATTGGCTTCAACAATATTTAAAACATAAAATCCCAATGCAAGGAGCATTGAGAGGTCTCTGTTTTTTTGATGAAACTTTTGGGCTCTAATAAGTCTGTCTTCGCCAATGTTGGCTAGCTCTCCTGTTACGGTTCCGCCTGCCAGAAGTGTTTTATAGGCATCCCTGTACTCATGGTATTTTTTGTTGTTCCAGGAGTAGTAATAAAGAGAAGTACCTATTGCAGCATATACAATAGGTATTTTCCAGTATTTTTTATTGTAAGCCTGTCCCAGTCCCGGAAGTACTGCCGAATAAAACGCTGCTTTAGACGGTGCTAAGGGATCCTGATGAACATGTTTGTTTACAGTAACATCGGTATTCATTGTAAGTTGCAGGGAGTCGTTCTCTGTTTCCTGTGCAAATGAAGCCGAAGTAATTAAAAAGATAAATATGAACAGTGCGTTTTTCACTAACTTTTGATAAGTTTAATAATCCTTTTGAAATCTTCTTCCGAGTGAAAAGGAATAGTTATTTTACCTTTTCCTTTTGCATCAACCTTTACATCAACTTTTGCGCCAAAGAATTCAGTGATTGTATTTTTCTGCTCGTCTTCTACAGCAAAAGAGTTTGTTTTTACCGTAGTTTTTTCATTTTCAGGTTTCAGGCTTTCCTGATAAGCTTTAACCAAGGCTTCTGTTTCCCTAACCGAAAGGTTTCCGCTAACGATTTTCTGGTAAATGTTTGCCTGAGCATCCTGATCTTCAATATTAATTATGGCACGGCCGTGTCCCATAGAGATAAAACCATCACGAATACCGGTTTGGATTATAGGGTCCAGTTTTAATAAACGAAGGTAGTTTGCGATTGTAGAACGCTTTTTACCCACACGGTCACTCATTTGTTCCTGAGTAAGCTGTATTTCATCTATAAGCCTTTGGTAAGAAAGGGCAATCTCAATAGGGTCAAGGTCATGACGCTGTATATTCTCTACAAGAGCCATAACAAGCGACTCATTGTCGTCTGCAAGGCGAATGTAAGCAGGAATAGTAGTTAAGCCTGCCAGTTTAGAAGCACGTAAACGACGCTCTCCCGATATAAGCTGGTATTTATTGTATTCCAGTTTTCTAACGGTGATAGGTTGTATAACACCAAGTTCCTTAATGGAGGTGCTTAGTTCCTGCAGCGTTTCTTCGTTAAAGTTTGTTCTTGGCTGGAACGGATTAATCTCTATAGCATCAATTTCAAGCTCTATTATGTTACCAACAACTTTATCTGCATTTTTATCCTCAACTGATTTGATGTCGTTTTCCGGATCTTTTAATAATGCCGATAATCCTCTTCCAAGTGCTTGTTTTTTAATTGCTTTTGTCATGAACCTACTGTTGTACTAGTGTTTTTCTTTATTATTTCTTCTGCAAGGTGAATGTAATTAATAGCACCTTTACTTGTTGCGTCATAGTTAATGATGCTTTCGCCAAAACTCGGTGCTTCACTAAGCTTCACGTTTCGTTGTATAACGGTATTGAAAACCATATCGTTGAAGTGTTTCTGTACCTCTTCAACCACTTGGTTTGATAATCTTAAACGTGAATCATACATGGTAAGTAACAGTCCTTCAATATCCAGTGAAGGGTTGTGTATTTTTTGTACACTCTTAATGGTATTAAGCAGTTTGCCTAATCCTTCGAGGGCGAAATATTCACACTGTATAGGTATTACCACAGAGTCTGCAGCCGTTAGGGCGTTAAGTGTTAAAAGCCCAAGAGACGGGGCACAGTCTATCAGTATATAATCATACTTATCCTTTACACTTTCCAGTGCAGTTTTAAGCATGTATTCTCTGTTTTCTTTATCCACAAGCTCAATTTCAATAGCCACAAGGTCTATGTGTGCCGGGATAACCGAAACATTAGGAGCATTACAGTCAATAGTAGCCTCATCCGGAGTATTGGTATGTTCCAGTATCTGGTAGGTGCCTTTCTCTACAGTTTCTACGTCAATGCCAAGCCCGGAGCTGGCATTAGCCTGAGGGTCAGCATCTATTAGTAATACTTTTTTTTCCAATACACCCAGCGCTGCGGCTAAGTTTACTGAAGTTGTCGTTTTTCCTACGCCACCTTTCTGGTTGGCAATAGCAATGATCTTACCCATGAATGTTTAATAATTTTAGAACGTAAAAATACAATTATTTATGGTTTTTGAAAGTGGAATTTGTTAACATTAATTTTTGTTTTGCTATTACCCTGAGTTTCCAGTAATAATGCAGAAAAGCCGATAAAGTTAATTATCGGCTTTTCCTGAAAGGCTAATTGGATGACTTGTTATTTAATGATAAGCTTTTTAGTATCAGTATAGTTACCTGCCTGTACCTTTACTAAGTATAAACCGGAGTTAAGTGCAGAAAGATTTATTTGTTGTGGTTGCCCGTTTGTAATAACAGTATTATAAATTATGCTTCCTGTAATTGAATATACGGTTATGTTTGCCTGGGTTGCATCAGTGTTTTGAGAGCTGAAGTTTACCGTTACATTTTTATCTGAAGACGGGTTAGGGTATACGCTAAAGTTTGTTGTTGACAAGTTAAAATCATCATTGTCCAGAAGGTTTGTAAACATAACATTATCAATGAAAGCTGCATGGTGAGCAGTGTCTGTATTTATCATGAATACAAGGTGAGTTTCCTCATCAAAGCTTCCCTGAGCAAATTCTACAGTATAGTTTTGGTTTTCTTCTGTAAGAGCTATTGGTTCACCTACTGCTGTGAAAGTTTCAGTATCAGCAGGGTTTGTCATTGTACCTAGCTGAACTGTTACGCTACCGGCACCTTCTTTATACGAATTAAAAGTTACTCCATAAGCATCCTGAGTTGCTATTATAGACGGACTGATAAGATATCCCGGTGAGTTGGTAGACATCATACTGTAGTAAGTAACAAATTTGTTTTGTGTTTCTTCATCCTGATCGATATAAACAAAAGTACCATCAGTTAAGCTGCTCCAGCAGTTTTGTGGGAACGAAGCTGTAGGGCCGGCAACTATAAAATCTTCAAAGCCTTCTTCTAATCCTGCCTGTGCTTCACAGTTTATTTCCCATTTTACATTATCAAGAATTGCAGCGTTGTGAACAGCATCTGCCATAAACTGGAAAGCGATATAAGTATCCTCTGTAGCATTTATTACAATATCACTGTAAGTTGTTACATCTGCCGATAGAGTAATAATATCTCCAAAAGCAGTAAAGGTTTCTGCATCTGCCGGATCTGTCATTGTACCTATCTGTACAGTTACATTAGCCTCGGTTAGTTTAGCTGCATCAAACGATAGTTTATGGTTTCCGTCAATTGTAGAAAGTGCAGGTGTTATAAGATAACCAGCTTCATTTATCGACATACCTGTGTAAAAAGTAGCTGCTATTTCACCTTCTTCACCATCAAGATAAACCATGGTATTGGTTGTTAGTTTTGACCAACAGTTTTGAGGGAAATCTGTTGCAGGACCTGTTATTTCAAATTCATTAAAGTTTTCATCTAAAGTATCAGCAGCTTCGCATGTATTAGGGATTTCACTCCATACCACATTGTCTATAAAAGCAGCATTGTGTGCTGTATCGCCGCTTATTTTGAAAGCTATATAGCTGCCTTCGGCTGCAGTTATAGCTATATTAGTGTGAGTAGTATATTCGTCTGTAACTGTGATTGGTTCACCAAAGGCAACAAATGTTTCGGCATTGGTATTATCGGTTAATGTACCTATTTGGATGGTAACGGTACCCGGTGCCGGCGGAGGC
Organism: Flavobacterium rhizophilum; assembly: GCF_046000485.1. NCBI lineage: Bacteria > Pseudomonadati > Bacteroidota > Flavobacteriia > Flavobacteriales > Flavobacteriaceae > Flavobacterium > Flavobacterium rhizophilum. The sequence continues at coordinate 10,211 of NZ_JBELQB010000011.1, read as the reverse complement.
CCCATAACTACTCTTTGAGTGTCAAATGATAGTTCGTAGTTGCCGTTTAAGGTGTTAAGTTCCGGTGTTATGAGATAGGCATCAGTATCTACAAATGTTGAAGCATAAAAAGTTACAAAGTTCTCGCCTTCTTCACCATCTATATATATCATAGGTCCGTCTGATAGACTTGACCAACAGTTTTCAGGTAAATTTTCGAATGTGTTGAAGTTTTCTGATAATGTAGCGGTTGGATCACACTGTGCATTTGCCATTATTGATGCACAAACTAAAGATGCGGTGAGTAATAATTGTTTCATATCTTTTATTTAGATTGATTTAAAATAATGATGCAAATATATTGTTTTTATTTAAACCTATTCTAAATAGAGTAAAAAAATTAAGCCCGAATTAATATTCGGGCTTCGTTGTTTTTATGTAGTAATGTAACTATTTATTTTTCTTGGCTTTAATCATTGTTTCAAGCATATCCCACATTTCTTCGGGGATTGCTTCAAGCAGGTTAAACTGTCCGGCACCTTTTAGCCATTCGCCACCATCTATAGTAATCACTTCTCCGTTTACATAGGCAGAGTAGTCAGAAACCAGATAGGCGGCAAGGTTTGCCAGTTCCTGATGGTCTCCCACACGCTTAAGCGGAACTTTTTTAGCCAGATCAAATTTTTCTTTTAAATCGCCGGGTAATAATCTGTCCCAGGCACCTTTTGTAGGGAATGGTCCCGGTGCTATAGCGTTACTTCTAATGCCATATTTTGCCCACTCTACAGCCAGGCTTCGGGTCATTGCAAGAACACCTGCTTTTGCCGTAGCACTAGGTACTACATAAGCCGATCCTGTCCATGCGTAAGTGGTTACTATATTAAGTATTGTTGTGTTTTCCTGTTTAGTATCTATCCAGTGCTTACCAAAAGCAAGTGTACAGTTTTTAGATCCTTTAAGAACAATATCAATAATGGTATCAAATGCATTTGCCGAAAGCCTTTCGGTAGGTGAGATAAAGTTACCGGCAGCATTGTTAAGCAGTACATCAACTTTTCCGTAATTGTCTAAAATTACTTTTAGCATATTTTCAACCTCTTCATAATGGCGAACATCACATTGCACAGCAAGGCACTTGCCTCCGGTTTCCTGCTCCAGTTCTTTGGCTGTGTTTTGCAGTTTTTCCAAATCTCTTGAGGTGATGGCAACTTTTGCTCCCAGTTCCATAAAATATTTGGTCATGGATTTACCAAGGCCACTTCCGCCTCCTGTAACAACAACAACCTTACCCTCAAGCGCATTGTCACGAAGCATTTTATTAGTATAGTTCATAATTTAATTCTGAATTAGTTTTTTACCAAGTTACAAATTATTTGGCTTGGAAATTTTTTATGCGTGCATATTAAAAAATAAAAGGGATAAAACCAATAGCTTATCCCTTAAGTGTTTATTTTATTCTGTTTTTATTCATTTTTACCGAAAAAACTTTTGTAAACAAGCCCGGCGAGTATAGCTCCTATTATAGGGGCTACCCAAAATACCCATAACTGACTTAATGCCCAGGCATCGGCAAAAAATACCTGGCTAGTGCTCCTTGCAGGGTTTACAGATGTATTGCTTACCGGTATGCTTATAAGGTGAATAAGGGTTAGCCCGAGTCCAATAGCTATTGGAGCAAGTCCTTTAGGAGCCCTTTCATCAGTAGAGCCTAAAATAATAATCAGGAACATAAAAGTCATTACTATTTCACATAGTAGTACGGCCTGTAGGCTGTAGCCGCCCGGAGAATGCTCGCCATAGCCGTTTGAAGCAAAACCTCCAGCAATAAAGCCTTCCTTGCCCGATGCTATGGTGTATAAAACATAAGCGGCAAGTATGCCCCCCAATACCTGTGAAATAATGTAAGGGATAAGTTCTTTTTTATCAAACCTGCCGCCTACCCATAAGCCTATAGATACTGCGGGGTTTAAATGGCAGCCTGATATGTGGCCAATAGCAAAAGCCATTGTTAAAACGGTGAGACCAAAGGCGAGGGCTACGCCCACAAAACCTATTCCGTGTTCAGGGAAAGAACAGGCAAGTATGGCGCTTCCGCAACCGCCAAGTACCAGCCAGAATGTGCCAATGAATTCTGCGATTAATTTTTTTGTCATAATTTATTGATTTAGGTGATTAATATTATGAGCTAAAAAAAAATAGAATCTTTTTACAGTTGTTTTTTGGAGATTATTCGCTTAATAATGAACTGTATGGCTTTGAAAAAATGCAGGCTTGTTTTTAATGATTTAGGTTAAATTTAGTTTAAAACTTGTGAATATTGTATGACCTGTAAGAATACTTTAACAAATTATAGTTAAAAATTTACTAAAAACTAAATTGTCTAATTTTCTTTTTATGATTTTTTTTTATTTTTTAAGTACTTTTATCAAACAAAGTTATATCCCCACCGTATAACGAGAAATAGTATGAATATATTGATAGCCGATGACCACAGTGTTGTAAGGCAGGGTGTAGCATTGATTTTGAGGGAAGCGTTCAAGACCATTGAAATATATCACGCAGACAGTTTTCAGGAAGTTGTAGTAAAATTGAAGAAGCAATCTGTTAATTTACTTCTTCTTGATATTAATTTGCCCGGCGGCAACAGTGTTGGAATGATTAGCAGGGTTAAGGATTTACAGCCTGCTACAAAAATTTTGATGTTCTCAGCTTTTGATGAAGAACAATATGCTTTAAGGTACCTGCATGCAGGAGTTGATGGCTATTTGAATAAGCTTAGCTCTGAGGAAAAAATAATAGAAGCCGTAACCGAGATATTACAGGGCGGAAGATACTTTAGTAATAAAGTAAAAGAACGCATTTTTGAAAATGTAATAAATAAAATGCCTGATAATCCTTTAGACAGCCTTTCTAACAGGGAACTTGAAATTGCAGATTTGCTGGCAAAGGGAGAGGGTAACCTTGAAATTGCCAACAGGCTAGACATTAAAATGTCTACAGTAAGTACCTATAAGAGCCGAATATTTGACAAACTGGGTATAACAAATGTTGTATCTCTGGTAGAGAAGTTTAAAATGTACCGGGAGCAGACCTAAACCGTAAAGCTTATTGTAATGTTTGTTCCGCCTTTATGGGTGCGGGCAATGTTTATTTTTCCTTCTAAAATATGAACAAGCTCTGCAACCATTGGTAATCCCATTCCTTTAGTTGAGGTTTCTTCCTGCATAAAATTACCCTGAAGTATTTTATTGTAGTATTTAAGCTCCTTGTTGGTCATGCCTTTTCCAGTGTCTTCAATGGATAGGGTTAATCCGTTTTTTTCTGTAACCGAACTTATTATAACCGACCCGTCTGTAGTGTTTTTTGTAGCATTGTCTATAAGATTATGCAGTATTATAGATAACAGATGTCGGTTTATGGTAGTTGTAAAGTATTGAGGTATCTTATTGTGAATATATGTTTTTTGGGCAAGTGCTATATTTCTGAAAAACTCTTTTTTCTCTTCGGCTAACTGGTATAAGGAGTAAGGTGTAGACTCATCGTTATTAATGTTTGTCTCCTTTGCATATTCCAAAAAGTTATCTACAAAGTGATAAAGCTGGAACGATGAGGTATATATAGACTGCAGGTTCTCTTTTAAACTGTCCTGATTAGTATCTATATTGTTATACAGGTACCTACCGGTGATGGAAAGGAACTTGAGCGGACTCTTTATATCATGTGTTATGGACTTGATAAGCTTTTTATGGTTATCAATCTGTTTACTCAGGTCATCTTTTGTTTTTCTAAGGGCTAATATTGTTTCCTGTAGCTGTGCGGTTTGTAATATGACCTTGCTTTCCAGTACGGTATTTTTATATCTTATATACTTTATACGCAGTTTAATAATAAGTAACACAAGTACTATACCTAGCGCAAGAGCAAAGAGTTGGAACCATGTTGTTTGCCAAAATGCCGGTTTTATGGAGAAAGCTACATTTTTATAAGTCCATTTTGAGCCAAACCCGGTTAGTTTTCTTGTTTTTAGAATGTATTCTCCCGGAGGTAGGGTGGAAAAGGATATTGTTTTTTCGGTTAGTACAGTCCATTGTTGATTAACCGGACCTTCCAGCATGAACTCAATATTCTCATTATAGGATTCTCCAAAGTAAGGACTACTCACTGTAAAATTCAATCGTTCAAAATTACGATTAAGCTCAACTGCTTTACAGGTATGAAGTGTTTTGTCGTCTACTATAATCTCATCTATATATAAAGGGTTTTTGGGTACAATGGCGGATATGTTATCCGGATTGAAAAAAACAATACCTTCCATCGAAGGGAAATATATAGTTTGGTTTTTAAGGTATACACCGCAGGGTTGGCATCCGCCATTAAACTCATTGTTAGGGAAACCGGAGTTTTTATTATAACTATGATAATATATACCGGTGGATTCTTTTGCCGCATAGTTTAATAAATCCTGTTTCTTAACCTGGAATATACCTTTGTTTGTGGTAATCCAAAAAAAACCGTTATTGTCCTCTATTATACAATGGCTGGTTAACAGATATTGGTTTTTATCTGGTGGAAACTGCGTGGTCTTATTATGTTTATAAAGGAAAAAACCTTTACCATAGCTACAAGCCCAAACTTCTCCGGTGGGTTCTATATATAGTGCCCGTACATTGCAGTTGGGAAAATCAGGTATTTTGTAACATTTTTTACTTTTTATATCATACTTGCATAGTCCTTTCCATGTTCCTGTCCAAATTGTAGTGTTATTAGGTACGCTAATAGACGCGGCAGCCTCTTTTACTCTCAGGTAAACAGTAGGGCGGCAATACCTGTCTTTTGGATCAATGTAATAGAGGTATCCGCCTTTTTCATTTGGTTTAGAGAAAGTGCCAAACCATATTTTTCCGTCGGGAGCCTTAGTCATTGCTGTAATGCTTACATCGAGCTTCCATTTGTCAAAAGTTTTATAATCAGAATCTTTTTTAAAACGATACAGTATTTTGCTGTGCTTAGTCCAAACATCACCATGATTATCAACTACCATCATGTATTTGTCTGAATAGCCTGCCATGTCGGTAATTTCTTTGTAACCTTTTGAAGTAAATATTTCTCCTGTACTACTTAAAACTTTATTTTGCCCAATATCTGAAAGAGCATAATACACCCCATCTGTTCCTATGGTATGTGGAAGCGATGGGATGATATGATTAAAACCTACTTTTCTTACTTCAAGCAATCCTTTATTAGCACTTCCCAGGTATAGTTTTTTAGAGAACTCGTCATATAGAAACGATATGATATTATTATGAGGTATATCAAAGTCTTCAGAAACCAAAATGGTTTCTATAGACTTGTTATTTGGTTTTAAATAATAAAGTTTCTTTTTATGATATATAAATGATTGCCTTGCTACATTGTTTGTGAATATAAAATAGGATGATGAGAACTTCCTGTCATACTCTATAGGTTTGGCTCTTAAGTTTGAATCAAAAGCGATGGCTTTACTATTTTTAGTGTCTAGGTAAAGTGATGAGTTTATAGTAAAGAATTGAGAGTTAACAGGGTATTTGTAAGCAATCTCTACAGATGTACTTGTTTGTTTGTTGTATAATTTTATACTGTCGTTACCTATTATGTATAAATTTTGATTAGCCTGGATGTCTATGTATTCACTATCTTCTGTGAATGAAAGTGACGATACAGGGTTGTGATTACTTTCGATAATCTCTTTAACCGATTTGTAAGGCTCAGATATTCTTTTGTTGAGGTTTTTTATTTTTCTGTTGTTTATCAGTAAAAACTGGTGAGTTTCATTCAATAAATAAATGCTGTCTTTTTCTGGGATGCCACTAAAAAACCGCATTCTGTTTGATATAAGACCGTGAATATTTTCTGAGTTGTAAATGTCAAATGTCTGTCCGTCATATCGGGCAATACCATTTTCTGTTGATAGCCAAATATACCCGTATTTATCTTTTACTATGGAGTTAACCGTATTTTGGGGAAGGTTATTATTATCGGCTGTATACCAAGTGTGCAGGAACTTCTCCTGCGCACTAATAGTATTACAGCTAATGCATAGCAGTAATAAGATAAAAGATTGAAAATAATTCATTTTGGGGGCTATGAATTTTATTTATAAATCAACCAAATTTATTGTATGTTTTTGATCAATTCCTAGTTTGTAGAAATAATTCTACAGAACTAAAAATGTAATTTTATGCAATGATATAAATTTAATACATAGATTTGCAACGCCCCATTAAATAAAAATACAACTAAAAATTAATTTACTAATGCTATGTTTTTAAAATCCCCCCAAAAAGTTTTAAAGGCATTTAATTACAATAATGCTCATCAATCTGATAACAAACTTTACAAAACAGAAGTAGATTAGTTTTAGTCTGATTTATTCATGATTGTTTCCTGGTTTAATTACTATGGGAAGTTTTCGTGTATTTATTTCAGGAGAATTTTGATTATGTAACTGATTTTTTAACTGAATTGTATAAGATAAGCAGAGTAATCTTTTAACTGCATACGTGCACAAATTGATTATTTGTTATGATTGAATTAGTATTAATTGGCCTGCTCGTACTAACAGCAGCGACACTTTATATTGCATCGCAAATAAAGTCGGTTTTATTATTCGACAGGATATGTAATGCCTTTTTGGTGTTTACATCACTACAGGCATTGTTTGCTTTAGTTAGTATATATGCCGGAGGTAATTATACCTTTATGGCAGTGCCTTTCTTTTTGGCATATGGTCCGTTTAAGTATTATGCGGTTAGCTCGAGGGTAAATAGTCTGTTTTTGAGAAAAACAGTTTATGTGCATTTCATTCCGTCTTTTATTTTCTGTCTGGCTTATTTTATTATAAATGAGTTTAGTTTATTAAGTGATTACTTACCAATTTATAATACTTTGCTATTTCTTTCGGTTTTTGTATCTATGACGGCTTATTCTGTTTGGGTTCTTTTTAATAATAGTAAAGCTAAATATGAACGGGGTAATGATCCTCTGGCTCGCAGGCTTTTAAATTTTTCTTCAGTTTTTATAATAGTTGTAAGTGCAGTTTCTTCAGTTTATCTGATTAAAGGATTTTTGTATACAGGTAAAGTGAATCCGATAATTTTCAGTTCAATTTTTTATCTGCTTGCTTTGTTTTTAGTAGCAGTAGTTTTTAGGTACAAAGTATATAGTTTTATTGCTTACATCCGATCGGCTAATGACGACTTTAATCAGGAAAAAAATAAAAAAGAAGAAAATGAATTACCTGAAAATTTAAGTTTACAACCTGAATTTATGTCGAATAATGTAATTGATATAAACAGGGGAAATCAGAATTCTGATAATAATAACAATGTTGTTTCTTTGAAAACTTCCCCTAAAAAATACGCTAAATCAGCGCTTAATGAAGGTATGTTTGAAGTATATGAGGAAAAGTTGCATCACTTTTTTAATGATGAAAAAGTATATCTGGATAATGATATATCTCTGGAAGTACTGGCCGAGAAAATGAAACTTTCTAAGCATCATCTTACTCAGCTCTTTAATGTTTATATAGGAGAGAACTTTAATCAATATATCAATAAATATCGCATTAGTTATTCATGTGGATTGCTTCAGAGTAATGAAGATGAAATGACAATGGAAGAAGTGGCCTTTGAGAGCGGATTCAATTCGAAAGTCTCTTTCAACAGGCATTTTAAAAATATTATGGGCTGTACTCCGTCAGATTATACTAAGAAGGCAGGAGTGGCATAACGTTTTTTAGAGTGTTTATTTTAATTAATAATAATCTTTTCTGTTTGTTTATGATTAGTGAATGCCTGAATGACACAATAGGTATCATAGTTTAAGAACCACCAATACCATTCCATATATTTATCTTTAAGCCGGATCTTGTTTTATAGGTTCGGCTTTTTTATTGTGTTTTTGTACGGGATGATATATTAAGTTTCTCTATTTGATGAATTATAATGGAGTAATTTCTATAAATTGTTTAATATGTTGTTTTCTGTTTAACGGTTTCTTTTGCATATGCCTTATCTCGATTATTTTTTGTTTTCAAAAATTTATGGAGTGTCTATTTAAGAGAAAAATAATCCAAAATTGTAATTGTTTTGTAAATATTATAGTCATTTAAGTATTAAACTTTATTTAAAGCTTAAATTCTATGTTTTGTCTATGTTCAAATAATTGGGAAAGACATTTTTCCAATTATTTTTTACACCATATGCGATTTAAAATTAGACATTTGCATTAGAAATTAAGTTTTTATTAACAGAGAACGATAACTGCCCCCAAAAAGTAACCGTTCCTGATTTTTTCCCCTGAGGAGTAAAAAATCTGTAGAAATAATTCAAGCAATTAATGCTTTTTACAGTTTTTTGAAACAAAAAAGAACATGATGCAAGAGGTGATGTGGGTTTGTTAGGACAACCCCGTCCGGGTGATTAAAAATTGGAATTTACATGAGGCAGTATTTAAGGCTTTGTTATATGTTAGAATATAATGAAATGTTAAATATGTCTAATATAAATCTATAAACAAAAGATGTAAATTACAAAATTGCCCCCACAAATACCGTAAAATATTTAAAAGTTTTCCCCAAAGACTTTTAGACATCAAAAACCCAAAAAGAAATTTAATTACTAATGACGATGAAAAACTTATTGTCTGCCCTGGTCTTGTTACTGGGAGCGGCAGCTGCAAATGCGCAGGTAGGTATAGGTACCTCCAGCCCAAATGCCTCCGCACAACTGGAAATAGTATCTGAAGATAAAGGTATTTTAATACCGCAGGTTTCCCTGACAGATACGACAGACGCCACAACCATAACAAATGGTAACATTTCAAGCCTTTTAGTTTACAATACTTCACAAATAGCAGATGTAATTCCGGGCTACTATTATTGGTATGATAATAAATGGAACAGAATTTTAACCAATCTTGACATCTTTAACGAAACGATTACTACGCTTGTAGACAATGGCGACGGTACCTATACTTACACCAGTGAAGGTGGAGTGGTAACGGTTATAGATGTTCCGGGTAATCAAACACTTACTACTTTAGTTTACGATCAGGTAACAAATACACTTACATATACCGATGAGAATAACAATCCGGTTGTAATTGATTTGCCTACATTGGTTCAAAATGCCGAGACATTAACTTCGTTAGTAAAGAACGAGGACGGAACAATTACATACACCGATGAAAACGGTAACCAAACCAATATCGATATTACGGGTATAATACAGGATAACCAGGTAGTAACAAGTATTGTAGCTAATGTTAGTGCAGGTACAATAACTTTTACAAATGAGCTTGGAGAAACTACTGTAATAAATATATCAGATTTTGTTTCACAATATGAAACAGTAACTACATTAGTAGATAATGGTGATGGAACTGTTACTTATACTAATGAGGAAGGTACAGCTGTAACAGTAACACTTCCGGCCGGAGCAAATGGAGTTGATGGTGTAAATGGGCAAAGTGCTTACGAGCTATGGTTAGCCGAAGGTAATACAGGGACTATCACTGACTTTTTAACTTCATTAGTTGGAGCCGATGGTGCAGCCGGAGCAAATGGAGTTGATGGTGTAAATGGACAAAGTGCTTATGAGCTATGGTTAGCCGAAGGTAATACAGGGACTATCACCGACTTTTTAACTTCATTAGTTGGAGCAGATGGTGCAGCCGGAGCAAATGGTATTGATGGTGTAAATGGACAAAGTGCTTATGAGCTATGGTTAGCCGAAGGTAATACAGGAACAATAACAGACTTTTTAACTTCATTAGTTGGAGTTGATGGTGTAAATGGGCAAAGTGCTTACGAATTATGGTTGTCTGACGGTAATACTGGGACACTGGGAGAATTTCTTACTTCTTTAATAGGTTCAGCAGGACCAGCTGGTACTGGTATCACTTCTGCTACTAATAATGGTAATGGAACTTTTACATTATCATTTTCAGACGGAACATCATTTACAACAGATAATTTAACAGGTCCACAAGGCGCACCCGGAACAAACGGTTCTAACGGAGTTAACGGATTAAGTGCTTATGAAATATGGCTTGCATCGGGTAACACAGGAACCGAAGCTGACTTCTTAGCCTCACTTGAGGGTACGGACGGAACTAACGGTATAGATGGAGTTAACGGGCTAAGTGCTTATGAAATATGGCTTGCATCGGGTAACACAGGAACTGAAGCAGAT
>NZ_JBELQB010000010.1:0-154638 GCF_046000485.1 Flavobacterium rhizophilum | reverse complement strand
CCGGTTCGTCGATTATAAATTCCTGAGTTAAACTACATCCGTTAGCATCGGTAATATCAACAGTGTAAGTACCGGCTACAAGAGCTGTAGCAGTAGCAGTAGTCTGTCCGTCATTCCATAAATAGGTATATGGCATTACACCACCTGCTACATCAATAGTAGCCTCACCTGTTGCCGTACCGTTACAAGTAACGTTAGACTGCGTAGTAGCCTCAGTAGCAACAAGAGCATCAGGCTGGGTAATTTCAAACTCAAGGTTAAGTACACAACCATTAGCATCAGTAATATCTACAGAATAAGTTCCTGCCATCAATCCGCTTATTGTAGCGGTAGTTTCACCTGTATTCCATAAATAGGTATATGGCGTTACACCACCTTCAACAACTAAATTGATTTCTCCTGTAGCGGCTCCGTTACATAAAACATCTAATTGAGTTGTAGCAGCACCTTCAATCAATGCAGGTGGCTCACTAATATTAAAATTCTGGATGATAATACAACCGTTGTCATCGGTTACCGTTACAAAATAAGTTCCGGCAGTAAGTCCTGTAACAGCATCGGTAGTTTCACCATTACTCCATTCATAAGTATAAGGAGCGACACCACCCGATACAATTACCGAAGCTTCACCGTTATCGTCTCCGTTACAAAGCACATTGGTTTGTGAACCTGTTGTAGATAAAGCTGTAGGTTCATTAATCGTAAATGTTTCTGTTAAAACACAACCGTTAGCATCGGTAACATCAACACTGTATGTACCAACTGCAAGTCCGGTTATAGTAGCTGTAGTTTGACCATTATTCCATAGGTAAGTATATGGGGTTACACCACCCTGTATATCAACTGTAATTAAGCCGCTTGCACCACCGTTACATAATACATCGTTTACAACGGTATTAGGTGAAAGAGCCAGCGCATCAGGCTGAGATACAATAAAGTTTTCTGTTAAAGTACATCCGTTAGCATCGCTAATAGTAACAGTGTAGTTTCCTGCCGTTAGTCCGGTTGCAGTAGCAGTAGTCTGTCCGTCACTCCATGAATAAGAATACGGAGTTACACCACCCTGCATTACAACTGTAATCTCTCCGTCAGCACCTCCATTACAGGATACGTCATTTTGAGTAGACCCTGTAGCAGCTGCAAGAGCATCAGGCTCACCTATTATAAAGTCCTGCACGGCAGAACACCCGCTTGCATCGGTTACGGTTACAGTATAATCACCAGGTGCAAGACCAGTGGCGGTTGCAGTTGTTTGACCATCATTCCATAAATAGTTATAAGGTGCAGTACCTCCGGTAACAGCTACAGTAGCAGTACCATTAGTTTCGCCGTTACATAAAACATCTGTTTGATTGTCTACAGAAACTGTTGGAGGGACAGGCAAATCAACCGGCAAGTCGAATTCAGAAACACAGGCACCGTTAGTAATCGTCCAGCGTAAAACATAGCTGGCACCCGGAGTACCTGTAAAAGAGGTCTCAGCATCTGTATCTGTACCTAAAACACCATCTGTACCCGATACTATAGTCCATAGCCCGGTACCAAGCACCGGTACATTTGCAGTAACAGTAATTTCATTACAGGTATTGGCACTAAAATCAGCCACAGCTGAAGCAGCCGAAACCACACAAAGGTTTACAGCATCTGAAACCACATATGCACAAACTAAATCAGACTGAGTAATAATCACCCTATAGTCATAATCTGCCATTGCAGCCGTAACAGCTGTTAAGTTAAGAGTATTTGTAGTAGCGTCGCTATAAACTCCGCCATCGGTAATATCTGTCCATGTAGTACCATTATCAGTACTTTCCTGCCACTGGTAGCTTGTTGTTCCCGAACCACCTGAGGCAGCCACGGTAAACGCAATGTTAGCATTAACCTCTACAGACTCATCAATAGGCTGGGTATCAATAGTACTTTCTGTCCCTAAAGTAGTAACATTATTATTAGTACCTGTATAAGAAGCTCCTATAACAGTACCATCGGCATTTACGGCAACAGACCCTACCCCATAGTACATATCTCCATCATTACCATCGGCATCTGCGAGCCCGTAAGCTTCGTTAGCATCACTACAGCCGTCATTATCACTATCTAAATCAACATAATCAGGGAAACCGTCGTTATCACTATCGGCACAATCTCCAAGCCCCTGCGCTCCTGTATCTACACTATAGTTACCAATAGAAGGAGCTGTAGAGTTCGTTATATAACTACCAATACCTGTATAAGAAGAAAGGATAGGTACATTACCTGTAGTAGATGTCACATTAATAGCTGTACCTGCAGCTATACCAGATACCTCTGCATAAGATGTACCCGGCTCACTTGGATATGGAGCCCATCCTGTAACAGGAGCGCCATTATATAAAACAAGCGATGTACTGGCCGTAGGAACTATAAGCGCCAATACATTTGATGTGGTCATGGAGGTTGGGATAGAGAAATTAAAACTATTTACCGCCTTACTCTCATCAAGTACCAACTGCCATGCCGGATCGGCATTATTAGGACTTAACTGCCATACTGTAGCACTGTTACTGGTTTCAACAACATTAAGATCTGTAGCAGAAACATTAAAAGAATAAACATCTCCGGCATTTGCTAATGTAGCTACAACACTACCGTTAAGTGTAACAGTAGTATTATCGGCATCAGCCATAACATAAGTGGTGTTGCTTGCACTGTTTGAGATATAAAATTTAGTACCTAACATATTTGTAGGCAATAGCATCTCATCGATATTGTCACAGTATTCAACAGGAGCGTTAGCACACTTAACACCAACAATTACTCCTACATTATAGGTCGACTCTACTGTCCAACCAGTCATATTAAGGTCAACCCCTGTTTGAAGATAGGTATCTCCTGCATTAAGAATAATATTTTTTTGAATAGCACCTGTTTTATCTTTTATCAGTACATTGTTAGCATCGGTAGCGCTGTATATCATGGCATACTGATCTTTTTCTCCATTACCCGAATAGTTATACGTAAACAGTCTGTAACTATTACCCCATATTTTTTCGGGAAGCACTACCCACGAGTCACTTACAAAAGGACCTGTAAGTTCATGTATTATTGTTACCGGCATATCGGCAACAAGCAAAATACTTTTTCCTGACTGTACCACATTATTGGCAAGATCAGGTACTTGCGTCCCCGATATGCTTATTACCAGCGTTTGTGAAGCCGGAATAACATAAGTGGAACCAAGAAAAGTAATTGTTGTCCCCTCATCACCTGATATTACAATATTCCATACTTCATCAGGATGAAGATGATTAGGCGGAGCAAACAGGTTAAAGGTTGTTGCTGCCAGTGTTACGTCACACTCGTCGGTATCTAAAATACCATCGTTGTCATCGTCAAGGTCGTCGCTGTTTATTACACCGTCACAGTCAAAATCCTGATTAGGCGCTGTACCATAGTTGGCACACTGTGAATAAGCAATTTCACTAAAAAGTAAAACTGCAAACAGCATTGTTAGTTTGAATAATAAATTTTTGGTTTTAATCATAGGTGGTATGTAATAATAATTGGGTTGTTTACTTTCTATAATAACAAAATGCCTTCCTGCCCATTAGGCAAAAAAGCTGAAAAGCCAATAGCTAATTATATTTTAAATAGATTAAACTTTTTTCTTCAATTAATTATCAAATAAAAGAAGACAGTTTAGGTAGTGGAGTGAGGTATTTTTTTTCATAGGCATTAATTATTGGGTTTTACTCTTACTATTTCAACATGCTAATATACAGAAATCTATATATTCTATTTAAGATTTAATTAACTTATTTAACAGGTGTTTTTCTGTTAATAAATAAATGTTATTTAAAAAATGAATTATTTAATATATATATAGCCTGCGCAAATATAATTTTTAGGATTATTTAATTTTAGAGTAGAATTACCTGTTTTTTAATAATGGGTAAAAACACCTAAAGAAGCTGTTTTATATTGCTACAAACACTTTTTATACTACTTAGCACAAATATCTTACGGGTAAAAACAAAAAAAAATACCCAAAAGTGGGTATTTTCATATAAAATGGTATGTATTAAAAAAGCCTCCTTTAAGGAGGCTTTTTGTATTAGTCTATTACAGTTTCGTCTATTTGCAGGTTGTTTAAGAAAGCAATGGTATTCTCAATATCATAATGCAGTATCCTGTCGTCTTCAACAAGCGGAACTTCTTCCCTGTATGATTTAAGGAACATTTCTATAAAATCACTTGACTTAAGCGGCCTTCTAAATTCAATGGCCTGAGAAGCATTCATAAGCTCTATGGCAAGTATACGCTCCAGGTTCTCTATAATTCTAAGTGCTTTTGTAGCCGCATTAGCCCCCATACTCACATGGTCTTCCTGTCCGTTGCTCGATACAATACTATCGGCACTTGCAGGGGTACATAACTGCTTGTTTTGGCTGGCAATACTAGCTGCTGTATACTGCGGAATCATAAAGCCCGAGTTAAGTCCCGGATTTGCTACAAGGAATGGTGGTAACCCGCGCAGGCCTGATATTAACTGATAGGTTCTTCTTTCAGAGATACTACCAAGTTCTGACAGGGCTATACCTAAAAAGTCAAGCGTTAATGCCAGTGGCTGCCCGTGGAAGTTACCTCCTGATATTATCTGGTCGCTGTCAATAAATATATTTGGGTTATCGGTAACCGAGTTGATTTCGGTACGGAAAACTTTCTTCACATAATCAATAGTATCTTTTGTAGCACCATGCACCTGTGGTATACAACGGAACGAATACGGATCCTGAACGTGTTGTTTAGGGTGTGCAATAATCTCACTGTCCTCAAGCAGCTGGTTAAAACGCTGTGCTGTTACAATTTGTCCTTTATGAGGTCGCACCATGTGGATAAGCTCGTTAAATGGCTCTATCCTTCCGTCAAAACCTTCAAGAGAAACAGCACCTATAACATCGGCAAGGTAGGAGTACTTAATTGATTTAAGCAATACATACACTCCATATGAACTCATAAACTGAGTACCGTTTAAAAGCGCAAGTCCTTCTTTAGATTTAAGTACGATAGGCTTCCATCCCATTTTCTCCAATACTTTTGAAGAAGGCTGACGGAAACCGTCCATGTTTACCTCTCCCTCACCTAATAACGGTAATGAAAGGTGTGCCAGCGGAGCAAGGTCGCCCGACGCTCCAAGTGACCCCTGATTGTAAACAACAGGTAAAATATCGTTATTATAAAAATCAACAAGTCTTTGTACAGTTTCCAGCTGAACGCCCGAATGACCATAGCTTAACGACTGTATTTTTAACAGAAGCATAATCTTAACGATTTCCTGCGGTACTTCCTCCCCTGTACCACAAGCATGTGATTTTACAAGGTTCTCCTGTAGTTTTGACAGGTTTTCGTTAGATATCTTTACATTATATAGTGAACCAAATCCTGTATTTATACCATAAATAGGGTCGCTGTGCGATTTCATTTTTTCATCAAGGTACGTTCGGCATTTTTCAATGTTCAGCCTCGCTTCTTCGCTAAGCTCCAGTTTTTTCCCCTGAGTAATAATTTCGTTTACGACTTCAATAGAAAGCAGGTCGCTGCTTATATAATGTATTGTTTCCATTTATACGTTGAATTGAAGCCCCAAAATTCATTAAACCTTATTTAAAAAACAAGATTTTTATCAACTTTTCAATATTAAGGATGATTTGATTCTATTTCATGATAGGCTTTTCCTATATAATCAGGTATCATAGATGCCGTGAAACCCTGCATTCCGGTTTGCGGCAGGGCAATATCTGCAGTGAGTCCGTGCAGGTATACTCCAAAAACTGCAGCATCGGCAGCAGTATAGCCCTGTGCCAGTAATCCGGTAATAATACCCGTAAGCGTATCGCCACTGCCACCCGTTGCCAGTGCAGCATTGCCCGATGTGTTTACATGTACCTCATTGCCATATACCACCATAGTGCGGGCATCTTTTGCTACAAGTATTACATGGTATTTACTACAAAAAGTTTTCATCTTCTCTATTTTGTCAAAGCCATCATTCCATGTTCCCATTAAACGTTCCAGTTCTTTGGGGTGCGGAGTAAGTATGGTATTTACAGGAAGTAGTTCCAGCCATTCCTTATTATAGGAAAGTATGTTTAGTCCGTCGGCATCTATAACTAACGGATGTTTGTACCGAATTAAAAAATCGTGGAAAGCCTTTTGAGTTTCGGGATGCTGCCCCATTCCCGGACCTATACCTATTGCTTTGGGTTCAAAATCAAAATTGATATGGGTAATATGTTCCTCACCATTGGTTATTGCCATTGCTTCTGGGAATGCCGACTGTATCACTACGTAGCCACACTTGGGCAGGTAGGCAGTTATGAGTCCGCAACCTGATTTTAAGGCCGACTTCGCCGCAAGGCACACTGCACCTATTTTGCCATAGCTACCACCAATAATAAGCGCATGCCCCTGTTTGCCTTTATGTGTAAAAGGATCTATAGGTATGTAGCGTTTGTATACTTCAAAACTATCGGTAAGGAAATAGTTGGTCTCAACTGTATTAATAAAGTCCCTGTCTAACCCTATATCCAGTATCTCTACTTTTTTTATGTACTGATAATTATCTGAAAGATAAAACGAAAGCTTGGGTTGTTGGAAAGTTAGTACGGCATCACTGTGTACCGCAAAATTTGTTTTCCTGTCCATAAACACCCCTGAAGGGACATCTATAGAAACCACATAGGCATTGCTATGGTTGATTTTATTAATCATTTCCTTAACCGAACCTTCCGGCTCACGGCTAAGCCCAATCCCGAAAATAGCATCAATCACTACCAGTTTACCATCGGTATATTGGTATATCTCTTTGTTATTGTATTTAATACCGTCCTTATTAATACGCTTTAGGTTGGCCGTAAAGTCTGGGGTAGGTTTTCCGGCATCTTCCAGTATATCGAGTACCACGCGGTACTTGGACTCATACAACAGGCGGGCCACTACCAGTCCGTCACCGCCGTTATTACCCTGTCCGCATACTACATGAAAAAGTGTTTCCTTATCAGGAAAATTGCGTTTTAGCCACTGGAATACTTCTGTACCTGCCCTTTCCATCAGTTCGTAGTAAGTTATACCCTGTCGTTCTACAGTTACTCTGTCGGCTTCCCTATTGGCTGCAATGTCAAAAATTTTCATGTTTACTATTGTTTGTACTACTTTTACTAAGTAAATTTATAATAATGCTTTTACATAGCAGGTTGATGCAACAAATATTTAACTCGAAGTTTTGCCTGATGCTATATAATCTTTTAAGAAGGAGACTAAAAATTGTGAAATAATTTGTATTTCCCGATAATAGCATGCCATTAGTGCGTTTTTTTCAATAAATTAGCGCCGTTGAAACTTTATTATTATTCTAGATGAAAAATACTGCGCTAACGCACATACACGAAAGCCTTGGGGCTAAAATGGTACCATTTGCAGGATACAACATGCCTGTACAATATGAAGGGGTAAATGTAGAACACGAAACCGTAAGAAACGGTGTGGGAGTTTTTGATGTATCTCACATGGGTGAATTTTTCATCACCGGGCCAAATGCCCTTGCACTTATTCAAAAAGTTACAACAAACGATGCTTCTACCCTAACTGTAGGGCGTGCTCAATACTCTTGCCTTCCTAACGAAGACGGCGGTATTGTAGACGACCTTATTGTTTACAAAATGGGTGAAGAAAAATATCTTTTAGTGGTAAATGCCTCTAACATTGAGAAAGACTGGAACTGGATTTCGGGTAAAAACGATGTGGGTGCTACTATGGAAAACGCTTCAGAAGACTATTCGCTACTGGCTATACAGGGACCTAAAGCTGCCGAAGCTATGCAGTCTTTAACTTCTGTAAACCTTACCGAAATAAAATATTATCACTTTGAAGTAGCCGATTTTGCAGGTGTTAGCGATGTAATTGTTTCTGCAACAGGATATACCGGTAGCGGAGGATTTGAAATTTACGTAAAAAATTCCGATATTGAGCAGGTATGGAACAAGGTATTTGAAGCAGGAGCTGCCTATGGTATCAAACCAATAGGACTTGCTGCCCGCGATACTCTTAGACTGGAAATGGGCTTTTGCCTGTATGGTAACGATATTAACGATACCACTTCACCTATAGAGGCCGGCCTTGGCTGGATCACTAAGTTCACTAAAGATTTCACTAACAGCGAAGCCATCAAAAAACAAAAAGAAGAAGGTGTTAGCAGAAAACTTGTTGGTTTTGAGTTAACCGAAAGAGGTATACCAAGACACGATTATGAAATTACAGATAAAGAAGGTAATGTAATAGGTATAGTAACATCGGGTACCATGGCACCATCACTTGGTAAAGGTATCGGGTTAGGCTATGTGCCAATTGCCTATGCTGCACCAGACAGCGAAATTTACATCAGGATAAGGAAGAATGATGTAGCCGCAAAAGTGGTGAAGCTTCCTTTCTACAAAAAGTAAAGGCCTATGAAAAACATACTAGCGATAGCCTGTTTGTTCCCGCTGCTTGCAGGGGCACAAAAACACGAGCAGGCCTGCAGTGTGTTTTACAATATAAATGCGCTTTTACAAAGCGAACATTTTAATCCTAAGCCGACAGACGACAGCCTGTCGGCTTATGTTTTTAATAGGGTTATGCGGGAAATGGACGATAACCGTATGCTCCTGCTACAGGAAGAGGTTGAACTGCTTTCCAAACACAAATACAAAATAGACGATTACATTACAGGCAGTGACTGTTCCTTTTTTACCGATTTTGTATCTATATACAAAACAGCTCTGGAACGTAATACCGATATCATCAGTGAAATCGTTTATGACGGAATAGACCTTAACGGTACCGATTCCATTTACTACTCCAAAGAGCATTTCCCCTACCGTACCAGTAAGGAACAGCTTAAAAAGTTTATTTGTAAAAAAATTGTGTATGATGTACTGGAGGATATTGCCAAACTAAGCAAGAACCGCGATTCCTTAAAAGCCCAGATACCCGTAATGGAAAACAGCATAAAGGCTAAAATAGCCGATGCCTACATATGCCGAACCGAAGCATTGCTTAACCCTAAGGAGGGACTGGACGAAAACATGTACCACAGGTTTTATGAGGCGTTTTGCTCTTACTTTGACCCGCATACCAATTACTTTAACTACGACGAAAAATCTACGTTTATATCGGCAGTGTCCGATGAAAATTATTCATTAGGCATTTATGTAAGTCAAAATGAAAACGAGGAAATAATAATACAGGAAGTGATTCCGGGGGGACCTGCCTATAAAACCCAAAAGATAGACAAGGGCGACCAGATACTCAAACTGGCATCAGAAAATACCGAATACCCCGTTACCTGTGCCTCACTCGAAACCATAACAAATATAGTATTTAGTGATGCCTACAGAACGGTGAAACTTACCCTTAGAAAAAACGACGGTACTGTATACAGTGTTAATCTGGAGAAAAAGGTAATGCGGTCTGAAGACAATACGGTATACAGCTTTGTTATCGGCGATACCCTGCCTATGGGCTACATAAAAATACCCAGCTTTTATACAGCCCGCGATGAGAACAGTTTTCATGGCTGTGCCGATGATGTGGCTCGTGAGGTAGCAAAACTAAACGAGGAAAACATAAACGGACTCATAATAGACCTTCAGTTTAACGGTGGAGGCTCAATGGAAGAGGTTACCAAGCTCGCCGGTATGTTTATAGATTTTGGCCCTTTAACGGTAGTAACCGGCAGGAACAGGTCGCGCAATGTGATTAAGGACTACCTGAGAGGCAGTATTTATAACGGACCTATAGTGATACTGGTTAACGGATTCTCGGCTTCAGCAAGCGAATTCTTTACCGGAGTAATGCAGGATTACGGGCGTGCTATTATTGCCGGAAACACCACTATGGGCAAGGCTACCATGCAAACTATTTTTCAGTTACAACAAAACAACCCTACTGATTTTGTAAAGGTTACCATAGATAAGTTTTACCGCATTACAGGGAAAAGCAACCAGTACATAGGCATAGTACCTGATATTGAAATTCCCTCCTATCTAAACGACTTTTTACCAAGGGAGAAAACCGATGCTACTGCCCTTGCTAACGACAGCATTAATGTAAGGCTGAAATTCCGTAAGGAAGAGCTAAGCTACAGGGAGTATGCCATAAAACAAAGCAGGGAAAGGATAAGTCAGGATGCCGACTTTAACGAGATACTCTCGGTTAACCAAACCATCAAAAAAATGTATGAGGAAGACAAAGCTCCTGTTGCCCTTAATTTTGACGGTGTGTTTAACGATGTACATACCATGGATGCCATTTGGAAAAGCATAAGCACCTTTGAAGACAAACAACAGATAAGCCACATTAAAACACCGCGCGACACCTATCAGCGTATTATGTACGACGACTTTTTGGTCAATACTAACGAGTACCGCGAAAAGCTGGTAAAAACCAATCCGTACATAAAGGAAGGCATAAACATACTTACCGATATTTATAATTTGGAAAATAAGTAAGTTATAGCGTCTTTTTTTACAATCAGCCCTAATAAGATTTTGCAAAAACGGCTAATAACCTTATTTTTGTTCCTCCAAATAAAATTAATTTATGGGAAGAGCGTTTGAATTTAGAAAAGCCAGAAAAATGAAACGTTGGTCGGCAATGGCCAAAACGTTTACCAGAATTGGAAAAGATATAGTAATTGCTGTAAAAGAAGGTGGTCCAAACCCCGAGACCAACGCACGTTTAAGGGCTGTTATACAAAATGCCAAAGCGGCAAACATGCCTAAAGACAACGTTGAAAGAGCAATTAAAAAAGCAAGCGACAAAGATACTGCCAACTATAAAGAAGTACTTTTTGAAGGCTATGCACCACACGGTATTGCCATACTTATAGAAACCGCTACCGATAACAATAACCGTACAGTAGCAAACATTCGTAGTTATTTTAACAAATGTAACGGTACTATGGGAACTCAGGGATCGGTTGAGTTTATGTTTGACCATACCTGTAATTTCCGAATCCCGGCAGAGGGTCAGGATGTAGAAGAGCTTGAGCTTGAAATGATTGACTTTGGTGTGGAAGAGATTTTTGCCGATGAAGACGGTATCATAATGTATGCTCCTTTTGAAAGCTTTGGTGCTATACAAAAAGAACTTGAGAACCGTAACCTTGAAATCCTTTCTTCAGGATTTGACAGAATCCCTCAGGTAACTAAAGAGCTTAACGAAGAGCAACAGGCAGACGTTGAAAAACTTCTTGAAAAAATTGAAGAAGATGACGACGTAATGAACGTGTATCATACTATGCAGGAATCTTAACATTCCCTGTTTATACCATATAAAAAAGCAGCCCTAATAGGCTGCTTTTTTTGTAATAAATTGATGTTGTTATTAATTCTTCTTTCTAAAATTATATTTAAATCCAAAAAAGGTTTGCAAAAAACTGTTCGTCTTTTTATTAAGGTTATTGGTTAATCCCATTTCCAAATCTAGCGAGTCAAATAAATTATAAGACAATGCTACAGAAATATCCAAACCTAAATTTGAACAGTTACTTTCTTCAAATCCATTAAAATATAATAATGCAGGCCCCGTTTTTAATGTCATTAAAAAGTTCTTATCCTGAGAATACACATTATAGCCTGCTGTCAAAGCATATTTAGAAACTATATAGTCTTTAATACTGTTCTCCAGTTCAGCATATTGATAGCTTGCTTCCAGACCAAAACGATTAAAATCTATTCCAAAACGCCCTCCAACAGATTTTCCTAAATCTTCTTTTGCTAACACCAGTCCGGTATTAACTGAAACAGAAAAATTATCCTGTGCCAGCAGGGTTTGAGGTACTGCAAGAAATAGAAATAAAATAGTATATATTTTCACTTTTAATTATAGTAAAAGTATTAAAATACCACTTGCAATTGTTACTACAGCTGCAAGAGTTGCACCATTAGAAGCTCCTCCTCCGTTTGCAGTTGAACTTAACCACTCCCATATATTAGAAATATGACAGCCTATTTGATACCATTTACAGTCTTTTTTCTTTAGGAAAGAAGCTTCTTCTTGTACTGAATTTGGATCCAAACCAAATAACCAAAAAGAATCTTTGTCTAAATCAACTTCATCAGTTGTTTTGTAACCTAAATCAATATTGTGTTGAATCATTGCTTCGGTTGCTCTCATAATTTCAATACCGGTAGCATCTTCAATGCTAGATTCTTTTTGTAAAATGCTAAATGATTTTTTTAAGAGATCATTACCTTCAGCTGTGATTTTTTCCAAACCGGAAGCTGGATCAAGTGACCATTTAAAATCATTAAAAGTCATACCCTCATGATAGTATGGAGTAACGCCTTCTACAAAACTAATCATAGCATTTTTACTCTCGGTAATAACATAAGCCGAATCAATTTCTA
Source organism: Flavobacterium rhizophilum (assembly GCF_046000485.1). Taxonomy (NCBI): domain Bacteria; kingdom Pseudomonadati; phylum Bacteroidota; class Flavobacteriia; order Flavobacteriales; family Flavobacteriaceae; genus Flavobacterium; species Flavobacterium rhizophilum. The sequence continues at coordinate 142,210 of NZ_JBELQB010000010.1, read as the reverse complement.
CTGTCGACTTCAGGTTAAAAGAGTTGCTTGGTTGTTCTGAAATACTCTCGTTTGAACAAGAGAAAAAAGTAATTCCTGCAAAAGCAATTGCAGCGAAAAAAAGGATTTTTTTCATAATAAAAAATGTTAATAATTAATTAGTGGATTTTATAGTGCAATAGTAATAAATTAAAGAAATACCTTACCGTTTCATTTTATTTTTTATGAAAATTTTAGCATTTTTTATTAAAGGAACTCAAGTGATGATCCGAATAACATCTTATATTTGAAACACATTACAAAATCAACCATGAAAAAATTATCATTATTACTTTTTACAACACTTCTACTTAGCTCATGCGCTTCAAAAATTGTTGATATTGCATTAAAAAAAACAGGAGTCTTAGATTCCAAAGTAACCTTGAAAACATTAACATACAAAGACAAGGTAATAGTTTTTGCCGAGATGATGCACTTAGGGAAAGTCGAATTTTATAAGGATGTTAAATCTAAAATTGACAGTTTAGAAAATGAAGGATATTTTGTTTTTTATGAAGGTCTTTATTTAAAGAAAAGTGACCGTGTGATAAAAGAAAACGATACTATTAATTATTTAAAATTCAGAAAAATATTAAACTTAGATCCTTTATTGGAATATTCTAATGTTAAACCTCTTTCAGAATATGTTTCAAAATATGATCTTATAGATCAGCCCGATTATGCTGATTTGGGGCTTACACCCGAAAATTCGCAATCTGTTGATTTACCAGTAACAGTATTGATAAATGAATTTGAGAAAGAAAAGGGTTCTGTTATATTAAACGATTGTGATTATAAAACACCCTTGGGAAGTGAAAACTATACTTGTGAAACAGTTAATAGCGAAGATAAAAAATTCTTCCTTAAAGAAATTGTAGAGAATAAAAGAAATATAAATCTTGTTGATAAAATAAAAACCACAACTAAAAAGAAAATACTTATTCTTTATGGAAAGAAACATTATACACCTGTAGAAAAATTACTTAAAGAACATTCCTAATTCATACAATAAAAGCAGTCCCACAAGCTTTTTTTGTATCTTCCCTCCTACATATAAAATATGTTTAATATGAATGTTGGTTTAAAAACTGAAAAATTAAGAAACACTATTTATAACGCTATTGAAACGAAATCACTTAGTGACGTGTATACTGATTTTGATGTTTTTACAGCCAAAATAGTCGAATTAACAACTACCGATGAGGTTACTCCTGCGTTTGATTTTTTTAATGAACTGGCAAACCTAAAGGAAGAAAGTATTGATAATTTACTGGATGGAACCCTCTACGAAAATTTATACCAAGAACTGGGTGATAATGAAACACTATTTATAAACAGACTCAGCGAGCGTTCTGTAAAACTGTATCGTTTAGCTGTGTACATTCGTGAAACCCCATCAACCCGAGAAGAAATAATACAACTACAAAAAAGTTTAGGATTGTAATACTTAATTAACTACTGATGCATCTACAAAACATGGATCCAGATATAAAATCAATGCCTGATGAGGAAGTAATTAATCTGTATTACGAAAAGGCTGTTAGCGGGTTTAAAAAAAGTTGGTTTAGCATTTCACACAATGAGAAATGGTATAAATATATAACAGAGTTACCCGAAAAGGAAAGTACTGCATACCTTGTATGCCTTTTAGACGACCAAGTATACAACGGAGGTTTTAATCAGTATTTTATTAATGGATACGGTCAGTTTATTAAAGAAAGTATTTTAGCCTTCAAAAGGATTAAGGCTTTTAAAATGGCCGACTTGATTGAAAAAGCTTTTCTGGCAGTTAACTTTAATAACGATGACTATAAGCTGTTCAGAAAAAAAATACTTGCAGGTAAAATTAACGAACTGTATAATGACGACGACAGCCTTAATGATTACTTGGAAAAACTGGATAATGAATACTGGGAATATCCTGAAAACATAGGTAATTTACTGGCTGAATGTTTAAGACAATAAAAACTGCCAATAGGCAGCTTTTATTGTATTGTATGTCTTTCAAAAATTAAACGACACCCCTATTTGCCATACAAACTGGTTGTTGTACTTATCAAAACCTTCGGGATTGCTTTTATAGGTAGCAATTGGAATACCACCTTCAGTATACAGTCCGAAACCATCTGAAAAGAAATAACGGAAGCCCAGGTGTCCGCCAAAATTACGTAATCCCAAATCAAGACCCGGGTAAACATCAAACTGATCCCCTATCCCAAATATATTACCAATGTTAGCGTTAAGTCGGGCTTTCACATCGGCTCTGTCCCCAAAATCGGCTTCCTGACCCAAAATATCATCGGCAGAAAGCATATAGCTAGCCGAAAATCCGAACGAAAGATTATCTGCCAGTCCAAAATCAGTAGTGGCAACAATCCCGGTACCACCGTCCTGTACAGTAGCCCCTATTTGCAGTTTAGTATCTCCTTTTCCGTTAAATGCCTGTGCATTAATAAAGTTGGCACACAATAAAGCAGCCATAGCCATAATAGTCCTCATGCTGTAAAATGTAAAAATTTTCTAACGTAAATATACTTTAAAAACTAGTTAACCACAATCACGAAAAGGCAGAAAATACGGGCATAATTTAAAAAATCATTAAATTTAGAAAACTTTTTTTCGCTGTAACTGTAACAATAAGCTTACCCTCCCAGTCATTATATTAAACCAGGCAAACGAAAGTTGGAAAGAACGCAAACCGATATAAACCATCTCATTACACTATGTAAGGCGGGCAACCGCAATGCACAGTTTGAAGTCTATAATATGTACTATAGGGCTATGTATAACACTGCATTACGTATTGTAAAAGATGAACATTGGGCCGAAGATGTTATGCAGGAATCGTTCTTAAAAGCTTTTACAAAACTGGATTCGTTTAAAGGAGAAGTGGCCTTTGGCGCCTGGCTTAAAAAAATTGTAGTGAACCATAGCCTGGACAACTACAAGAAATTAAATAAGGATGCCACCCAACCTATAGACAACATGCTGTATAAACTGGAAGACAGCGATAATGGCGAGGAAGCTAAAATTGATTTTCAGCAGCTGCAATTGCAACAGGTTTCGCAAGCCATAGCGTCGTTAAAGGAAAATTACAGGATAATATTAACCTTACTGTACATAGAGGGTTACGATCAGGAAGAGATAAGTGAAATAATGCAGATAACAGCCGGCAATTGCCGCACAACCATTAGCAGGGCTAAAGAGAGCCTGCTAAAAAAATTAGCAATGTCATGAACGAGGATAAAAATTTAAACGAGCTATTTAAAAGCCTGGAGGGACAGTGGGACAACCACGAACCCTTACTGGGACATCAGCAGCGATTTTTAGACAGGCTTGAGGGTAAGAAAAAGCGTTCGCCCCTAACCCTTATACTGCCTATAGCTGCCGCTATACTTATACTGTTTGGAATTTTTACCGTGTATAACAATCATGGTACTACTGATGGTACACAGGAACAAATGGCAAACGTATCGCCCGAAGTGCAGGAAACCCAAATGTATTTTGCCTCTATTATAGAAAAAGAGCTGGCAAAAGTGGAAAAGGAAAAAAGCCCCGAAACTGAAATGATTATAAGGGATGCTCTTGTACAAATGAAAAAGCTGGAGGAAGATTATAATAAACTTACCCGTGAGCTTATTGATAAGGGCGAAAACAAACAGATTATCCATGCAATGATAACTAACCTGCAAACACGTATATCCTTCCTTGAAGAAGTGCTTACACGTATTGAAAACATCAAAAAAATTAAAGAGAACTACCATGAAAACACTACCACTTAAACTTTTGGTTTTTCTTCTCATAATTCCGTTTGGCATGAATGCCGGGCAGATTAAAGGGAAATACACCAAAGAGAAAAAAATACAGAAAGTATATCTTGTTAATGCCGATGCAGGTCTTGAAGTAGGCAACCAGTACGGAAACATTTATGTTACCACCTGGGATGAAAACAAAACCAGTATTGACGTGGTTATAAAGGTATCGGGTAATAACGAAGATCAGGTAAATAAAAGGATTAACGGTATAGATATTAAGCTTAATGCTACCAAAGGACTTGTAGCCTGTAAAACCGAAATAAGCAGCTCTAATTCGCGTACCAATATCGAGATTAATTACACCATTAAAATCCCGAAAAACGGAAGCATTGTCCTTCATAACCAGTATGGTAATATTGTACTGGGCGATATTAAAGGACATTCGGAATTAAAATGCCAATATGGTAATATTCAAGCCAATCAACTTAACAATGTAAGTGCAAAGCTACAGTATTGTAATAGCTCGACAATTAGCGCAATGGGGAATGGCGAGATAAAAGCCGAATATTCCCGACTTACTATAAACAAATGCGGCAACCTTGAAATTAAAACCGCATATACTGATTATACTATAGATGAAGTAAAGAATATAGCTTTTAATTCAGAATATGGTGATCTAAAAATAAAACAGGCCGTGAATATTGAAGGTAAAGGTGAATATATAGGTATGCGTTTCGGTTCAGTTAAAGGAGCTATGAATCTCGCAGCAAGCTATGGAAATATTGATATTCAAAGTATTGAAAACAATGCAAAAAACATCTATATAAACTGTGCCTACACCAATGTGGATATCAATTTTAACGAGAACTATGCCTACAATTTTGAATTCGACCTACAATACGGCAACCTAAGAGGCAGTAGCAGTCTTAATTTTACCGAAAAGAACGTACGAAACACCAGTGCCAACTATAAAGGCTATTCTAAGAAAAACGGAGCCAACAAAGTATATATAGAGTCACAGTACGGCAACATCAATTTAGGAAGAAGTTAATGAAATAAGTAATTAAAATGTAACATTTTATGAAGTACATCGTCTTTAAATAAGACAAAAAATCATCAATCATCATCAATCAAATCAAATTTTATCATGAAACGACAGTTATTATTGTTAGCAGCGTTATTTACCCTGCTAACCGGTGCTGCACAGGGTACCCAGGAACTTATTACCGGAAACGGAAACAAAGTAAAACAGCAAAAGGCAATTACAGCTTACCAGTCACTTAGAATAAGTGGCCCGTTTGAGGTAATCCTTATTTCTGACGAACACAATAACATGTTATCGCTGGAAGGAAGCGAAAACATTGTTAGCCTACTGGAAGTTAAAAACATTAATGACACCCTGTACATAGGCTTACCAAAAGGCTTAAGCTTCAGGGCACACAAAAACAATAAGGTAAAAATCAAAGTACCCTATTACACTTCTCTAAACAATATCTATTTAAAAGGATCGGGCACAGTAAACAGCAAGGCTGCACTAAAAAGCAACGTAAAAATACAGTTGGAAGGCTCTGGTCATATTGACCTGAGGCTTTTTAACGCCGGTAGCGAAGCTTATGTACTGGGATCGGGCAATATTACACTAAAAGGTGCCGTTCAGGATTTTAAGTGCAAAGTTATCGGATCTGGTAATATTGAAGCCGAACGCCTTGAATGCACCAATGTGGACATTGATCTTTCCGGATCGGGCAATGCCGATATTGTTTGTAACAAAACCATTAAAGGAAAAATTAGCGGTTCGGGTAACGTAGTTATTACCGGGCATCCAAAAGAACAGGATTTAAAGCGTCAGGGAACCGGTGAGTTCAGGGCAGCTTTATAACCTCCTTTTTATACTTACTTTTACTCACTTCGTAAAACCATCCCCTGAGCCGGGATGGTTTTTTTAACCTTTACACCAAACATCATGTAGTTACCATATAAAATACGGGAAGCACTACTCCCGGATATTCTGCATCCATAAAAAAAGCCATCCCTAACAGGATGGCTTTTTAATATTTTTTTGGTACTAATCTCTCTTATTATTTGATGAACTCTATTTTTTGAGTTGCTTCCATGTTAATACTATCAAAGAAGCCCTGCTCGTTCATCCAGTCATCACTAAATACCTTGCTCATATAACGTGAACCATGGTCAGGGAATATAAGGATAACATTACTGTTTTCGTCAAATTCACCTGCTTCAGCATACTGTTTAACAGCCTGTAATGCTGCTCCACTTGTGTATCCTACAAATAAACCTTCTGTTTTGGCAATATGCCTTGCAGTATGGGCACTATCTTCGTCAGATACTTTTATGAACTTGTCAATAACATCAAAATCTGTTGCGGTCGGGATAAGGTTTTTACCTAAACCTTCAATTCTGTAAGGGTAAATTTCCTCGTTGTCAAACTCTTTAGTTTCGTGGTATTTTTTAAGTACCGAACCATAAGCATCAACACCAAGAATCTTAATGTTTGGGTTTTGCTGTTTTAGGTAACGTGCAGCCCCCGATATGGTACCCCCTGTTCCGCTACAGGCAACAAGGTGGGTAATTTTACCGTTTGTCTGTTCCCAAATTTCAGGACCTGTAGTAGTGAAGTGAGCGTCTACGTTTAAATCGTTAAAGTACTGATTGATATAAACAGATCCTTTTATCTCCTCATGCAGTCTTTTAGCTACGTTATAGTAAGAGCGCGGATCATCTGCCGATACGTTTGCAGGGCAAACATATACCTTTGCACCCATGGCACGCAGCATATCAATTTTATCTCTTGATGATTTAGAGCTAACTGCCAGTATGCAGTCATAACCTTTAATAATGCTAACCATTGCTACACTAAAACCAGTATTACCTGAAGTAGTTTCAATAATGGTGTCTCCCGGTTTCAGGATACCCTTTCTTTCAGCTTCTTCAATGATGTATAGTGCAATCCTGTCTTTGGTTGAATGGCCCGGATTAAATGCCTCTACTTTTGCGTAAAAATTTCCTTTTAACCCTTGTGTAACTTTATTGAGCTTAATTAGTGGTGTATTCCCAATTAATTCCAATACATTATTATAGGCTTTTATTTCTTCTTTCATAAAAAATAAGTTAGTAAGGTAAACTATGTACAAAGTTTAATTGACCTCAAAACCTTGCAAATCTAACAAAAAAAATTTAATTACTCCTGAATTCCTTCCAAATCTAGTAAAAAACTATACTCTTTGGCGACCTCTTTAAGTGCCTCAAATCTTCCGGAAGCCCCGCCATGTCCTGCGTCCATATTGGTATCAAGATACAGCTGGTTTTTATCGGTTTTTACGGCCCTTAATTTAGCTACCCATTTGGCAGGTTCCCAGTATTGAACCTGAGAATCATGTAGTCCTGTTGTTATCAACATATTAGGATATTCCTGAGCTGTTACGTTGTCATAAGGTGAATATGATTTCATGTAATCATAGTACTCTTTTTCGTTAGGATTCCCCCACTCGTCATACTCTCCTGTTGTTAACGGTATAGAATCATCAAGCATAGTAGTTACCACATCTACAAACGGTACCTGTGCAATAACACCGTGGTACAGTTGCGGAGCCATGTTTACCACAGCACCCATTAGCAGTCCTCCAGCCGATCCGCCTTCGGCATACAAATGCTGAACCGAAGTATACTTCTGTTCTATTACATATTTGGAACAGTCTATAAAATCAGTAAAGGTGTTTTTCTTTTTAAGAAGCTTTCCGTTTTCATACCATTCACGGCCTAAATCTTCACCACCCCTAATATGGGCAATGGCATAAATAAAACCCCTGTCTAAAAGACTAAGCCTTATGGAAGAGAAGTACGGATCCATACTCGCTCCATACGAACCATAAGCATATAACAGTAGAGGATTGTTTCCGTCCATTTTAATGCCCTTGCGGTATACCATAGAGATAGGCACTTTAGTACCGTCTTCGGCTGTAGCCCATACCCTTTTCTCCTCATAGTTGTTCTTATCAAACTTACCTCCCAGTACCTCCTGCTCTTTCCTCACGGTTTTTTCGCGGGTTTTCATATTAAAATCGATAACCGAATTTGGTGTAGCCATAGACTGGTAGCCATAGCGAAGCACATCGGTATCAAAATCAACATTAGTAGTAGTATAGGCAGTATAGGTCTCTATATCAAACGGAAGGTAATATTCCTCGCTTCCGTCCCAAGGGCGGATACGTATTTTATTAAGTCCGTTAGAGCGTTCGCTTACAACAAGGTAGTTTTTAAATATATCTACCCCTTCAATAAGCACATCTTCACGGTGGGAAAGCAGGTCTTTCCAATTTTCCATACCTGTAGCCGTTTCCGGAGTCTCCATCAACTTAAAGTTAGTAGCATTGTCCTTATTGGTTACAATGTAAAACTTATCACCGTAGTGGCTAATGTCATACTCCAGTCCGCGTGTCCTTTTCTGGAATATCTTAAACTCACCATCAGGCTTTTTGGCATCAAGTATCCTGTATTCGCTGGTAAGCGTACTGCTTGAACCTATTACAAGATACTTTTTTGATTTCTCTTTATATATAAATGTATTAAAGGTGTCGTCCTTCTCATGAAAAACCAAGTCATCTTTAGCCACATCGCTACCCATTTTATGCTTGTATACCTTTTCAGATCGCAGGGTAACAGGGTCTTTCCTTGTATAGAAAAGTGTTTTGTTATCTCCGCCCCATGTAGAACCTCCCGTAGTATTTTCAATTTTGTACGGAAGTACCTCTCCGGTAACCAGATTTTTAATCTGTATGGTATACTGCCTTCTTGAAACGGTATCTACCGCAAAAGCAGCCCATTGGTTGTCCTCACTAATATTAATTCCTTTTAGCTGAAAGTAACTGTGCCCTTCTGCAAGTATGTTGCAGTCAAACATAATTTCCTCAGGGGCATCGAGGTTACCTTTCTTACGTGCATAAATAGGATAGTCTTTACCTTTTTCATAACGGGTAATGTAGTAGTAACCGTTGTAAAGGTAAGGGACAGAAGAATCGTCCTCTTTAATCCTGCCTTTCATTTCCTCAAACAATTCCTTTTGGAACTCCTTGGTGTGGGCAGTACATTGTTGGTAGTATTCGTTTTCTTTGTTTAGATAGTCTATTACTTCCGGGTTTTCCCTCTCATTTAACCAGTAGTAATTATCGATCCTAACATCTCCGTGTTTTTCCAGTTTTTCTGGTTTAATTGCGGCCACGGGTGCCGCGACGGTTTCTGTCATTTCAGATTTTTTAGTTTGGTCGCATGCAAAAATAACACAAACACAACTTAAAAGTAAGTGTTTTTTCATTCTTTTAAATGATTATTATTTAAACGTGCAATTTAATATTTTTAGCAGATAATTTTCATCAAACATAAAAAATCTTTACACAATCAACGGTTAATAACCTCCGTATTATAAAAAGAATGTAAAAACACTTTCCTCAAAAATCCTCTTGTTTGCAGCTATCTCCCCTACAACAGGCAATCACACCGTTAAAGCGACATTAAAACAGTGTAAAAAATATTTTTATTTTGATAATTTTGCCACAACAAAACAAATAAAAAATCAACACTATGTTTGGAGATATTATGGGCATGATGGGTAAGATTAAGGAAACCCAGCAAAAAATGGAAGAAACCAAAAAAAGACTTGATACCGTACTGGTAGACGAGCAGAGTAATGACGGACTATTAAAAGTGACGCTTACGGCTAATCGCGAAATCAAATCGGTTACTGTTGCCGATGAGCTTTTAGAAGATAAAGAACAGCTTGAAGATTACCTGGTAATGATACTTAACAAAGCTATTGCAAAAGCAACATCGGTTAACGAAGCCGAACTTGGCGCAGTTGCTAAAGACGGCATGCCAAACATACCGGGTATGGATATGTTTAAATAACAGTAGTTATTAAAAATTTAATATTGAAAGATTTAAAAAAGCGCGGATGAGTAATCCGCGCTTTTTTATTATACTTGCCCTGTTAAACAAACCATACCTATGTTCCATATTGAAACCAAGAACAACAAAACCTTTATTGAACTTAAAGTTAAACCTGCTAATATTTTCTTTAAGGTTGTACTCCTATCTGTAGCATCATTCCCTATTATAATGATACTGGGAGCCTTGATTTTGAGCGATAAAATTGAAAGTCCGTTTGGATTTTTTATAGCATTTGTTGTTTTTGGGCTGTTATCCCTTTTTCTTTTTAGGTTATTTTTATGGAATACCTACGGCAGGGAAATTTATACAATATCAAATACCGAATACACATCGGTAAATGATTACGGCTGGTTTAAAGACAACCCTAAAAGCATCACCTCAATAACCACACTGGAAGTTGTATTTATTGACAGAGAAAGACCTAATACATTAACCGACTTTACTGAAGATAACCTTAATAATACTAATAAGAAAAATGAATACGCCATTACCTTTCTCGTAAACGGAGAAGTATATCCATCGGTAGTAAAGCAAACACCACAAAGTTTAAAGGAATTCAGTAAGGTTGTACCCAGTTTAACTAAAGGAGTTATTACTGAATAGGGTCATGAAAAGAAAATTAAAATTCTACATACTGACTGCTTTTGTTTTGATTATAATTGCCGACAGATATGTATGGATGCCTAATAGGGTTAAAGATGAAATATGGATGTATGAAAAAGGAACCTATGTAGGTGACCCTGTAAGATATGGTAATGATTTTGAAATAAAAGACTCACATATAATCTTTAAACAAAATACAACCAAACCTGAAGAGGTAAATCAAAACAGAAAGGACAGTTTTCATTTTACCGGATGCTACTTCGGGTGGCTTTTTATGTATAACACCACTAGCGATGAAATGGTTATTTATTTACGTAAATCCTAAACTACTTTATTTAGTACTATTCCTCTCCTTTCCCAAAATAAACACACTCATGCTTCCTGTTCTGAGATTTGATTTTCATGGTATATCTTTAGATCCTTCCTTCGTCAGGATGACAATCAGAAACTACAAAGTAAGCTTCTGCAATGTTTCCATCACAAAATCGTGCATTACCCCTTTGTAATCCAGGTGTGTCACTATACGCAGTTTACCTTTACCCAGCGAACTGATATGAATACTTTTTTGTTTTAGCTTCTCCATCAGGTCGGCCTCACTGTATTGTGGTTTAAGGGAAAATATAAGTATGTTGGTTTCCACAGGTTCTACCTTGTCTATCCAGGGTAACTGCTGTAACAGGTTACCTATATCTTTAGCTCTTTTATGGTCTTCTTCCAGCCTGCCTACATTATTTTGCAAAGCATACAAACCTGCTGCCGCAAGATAACCTGCCTGACGCATACCGCCACCTAATATCTTACGAACACGCAATGCCCTGTTCATATCCTCCTTACTACCCAACAGTACCGATCCCACCGGAGCTCCAAGTCCTTTACTAAGGCAAACCGAAATAGTATCAAACAGTTCTCCAAACTGTTTAGGGTGTTGCCTCCTTGCCACAAGGGCATTCCACAGGCGGGCACCATCAAGGTGGTATTTAAGGTTGTTTGCTGTACAAACTTCTTTTATCTGCTTCAGGTTTTCCATGTCGTAACATGCCCCTCCGCCTTTATTTGTAGTATTTTCTATAGACACCAGGCTAGTTAACGGACTATGGTAAAAATCGGGCGGGTTAATAGCCTCAGCTACCTGCCCTGCTGTAATCATCCCTCTGTCACCATCTAAAAGCCTGCATGAAACTCCACTGTTAAACGAGGCGCCTCCACCTTCATAGTTATATATATGTGCCCATTTGTCGCATATTACCTGCTCTCCCGGGTTAGTGTGCAATTTAATGGCAGTTTGATTTGCCATGGTGCCCGACGGAAAAAATAAAGCGGCCTCCATACCAAAAAGTTCTGCAACTGATTCTTCCAGTTCGTTAACCGTAGGATCCTGCTTATACACATCGTCGCCCACTCTCGCCCTAAACATATGCTGCAACATGTCGTGAGAAGGTTTGGTTACTGTGTCGCTTACTAAATTTATTTCCATATTATGAAAAGTATAGCTTATTTTTGCAATACAAAACTACATTTATTTATGACAAATACCGAACAAATTAAAGGTATTATAGAGCGCCTTGGTGCGCTGAGGAGGTATCTTTGACATCGATAGGAAATTAATCGAGATTACTAACGAAGAAGAGAAAACCTTTGCTCCTGATTTTTGGAACAACGCCAAAGAGGCCGAAATTGTGGTAAGAAACCTGCGTTCTAAGAAAAAGTGGGTGGAAGACTACGAAAAGGGTAATGCCATGGCCGAAGAACTACAAATTATTTATGAGTTTTTCAAGGAAGGTGATGCTACCGAGGAAGAACTGGACAACCAGTACAACCAGACAATAGCACATATAGAAAACCTGGAGTTTAAAAATATGCTTAGCGACGAAGGAGATTCTCTTAGTGCCGTACTGCAAATTACTGCCGGTGCCGGTGGTACCGAAAGTTGCGACTGGGCTTCTATGCTTATGCGTATGTACATTATGTGGGGCGAGAAAGAAGGTTATAAGGTTCGTGAGCTTAACTTTCAGGAAGGCGAGGTTGCGGGTGTTAAAACCGTTACCCTTGAGTTTGAGGGTGAATATTCCTTTGGTTACCTAAAAGGTGAGAATGGCGTACACAGGCTGGTACGTATTTCCCCGTTTGACAGTAATGCCAAAAGGCATACCTCATTCGCATCGGTATACGTGTACCCACTGGCAGACGACACCATTGAAATTGAGATAAGCCCTGCAGATATCACCTGGGAAACCATGCGCTCCAGCGGTGCGGGAGGTCAAAATGTAAACAAGGTAGAAACCGCAGTACGACTGCGCCACCACCCTACCGGAATTATTATTGAGAACTCCGAAACGCGTTCACAGCTGGACAATAAAACCAAGGCAATGCAGTTGCTTAAATCACAGCTTTATGAAATTGAGCTGAAAAAACGTCAGGCAGTGCGTGATGAGATTGAGGCAAACAAAATGAAAATTGAGTGGGGATCACAAATAAGAAACTACGTTATGCACCCGTACAAACTTGTTAAAGATGTACGTAGCGGCTATGAAACCAGTGATGTTGACGGCGTTATGAATGGTGAAATAGACGAGTTCCTTAAAGCCTACCTAATGATGATGGGACAAAAAGAAGAATAACCTTTTACGGGAAAACCTCAAAAGTTAAAAAAAAGCCAAAATAACACTCTAAAGCTCAGTGTTTTTACGAAAAAAAATTGTACTTTAGAGTGTTTTTCACACGCATTTAACACTGTGGAAGTTTTTTTAACTTATAAAACCACATCCCCATGAACCATCCAGCAGACATATTTGTCCCGGAGAATGACAGCCTGCGCCTTAAAAAGCTGTATGAGTATCAAATTCTTGATACCCACCCGGAAGATACCTTTGACAAAATCGCCATGCTAGCTTCAAAAGTTTTTAAAACCCCTTATGCTTTTGTCACTTTTGTAGATCAGGACCGTGTATTCATAAAAGCCAATATAAGTCCGTTTGAAGGTAATGTTATACCGCGCGAAAAATCGCTATGCGGTATGGCTATTATTGATGACGAATGCACTATAGTACATGATGCTATGGAAAACGAATGTATGAAAGACAGCCTTTTGGTAAAGAAAAAAGGAGGCGTTCGTTTTTATGTGGGGGCTCCGCTGCGAAGTCCCGAAGGGTATTTACTGGGGACTGTGTGTGTTGCCGATAAAAAACCCCGTTACGGACACATAAGCAAACGGAAACAGGAAATGCTTAAAAACCTGGCCGACCTGGTTGTTAATAAGCTGGAAATGCGCCTTAGGTACAAAAACCTGTTAAAGGCACAGCACGAGTTAATGAACATCACCCTACACGAAATAAAAAATCCGCTGGCATCCATCAAACTGGCTAACGATGTGATAAAAAAAGATCCTTCACGCAGTGAAAGTATGTATTTAAGAGTCAAAGACAGTATTGCCCGTATACAAACAAAACTACATGATCTGCTTAAAAACAGTGAGGATGAAGAGGTACAGCAAAAACTGTGTATGGAGGAAACTAACCTGAAGGATATTTTCGAATCGCTTTTAGACACCTTCCAACTACAGGCCAATAAAAAGAAACAATCAGTAACACTAAGTTACGACACTAACATCCCTCCTGTTTTTATAGACCGGAAAAAGATAACCGACGTTTTTCATAACCTACTCAGTAACGCGTTAAAATATTCTTATCCTGATTCAGATATTAACATTTTCGTGAGCCGCAACTGTACCTCTGTCGATGTAGAGTTTAGAGACGAAGGTCAGGGACTGGATGAAGACGACATCAATAAACTTTTTACACGTTTTGCCAAGCTCAGTTCAAAGCCTACAGGTAAGGAAACCTCAAACGGACTGGGACTTTCCATATGCAAATCATTCGTAGAAATGCATAATGGAAAAATATATGCCAACAGCCCCGGTAAAGACATGGGCACTTCCTTTTTTGTATCGCTTCCGCTTATCTACGAGGTAGAAAACGAGCCTCAAATACGTTAATTTATACTTTAGCACACTAAGTGTTATAACATTCTGCTAAAGTTTTATTTGTACGAAATTAAGACTTACCTTCGAAGAAGAATAGAAGTTTATTCCCACACAAAAGCACTGTTCTTTCAACGAAGTATGATATATACAAAACCTAAATCCATAATCCCGTCAAACGATATGCAAAGGCTGGAAAAGCTGTATGAGTACCGCATACTGGATACTCACAGTGAAGAGGCGTTTGACAAGATTGCTCTGCTGGCTGCCCAAATATTTAACACCACCAGTGCATTCATCTCATTTGTGGATCAGGACAGGGTATTTTTAAAATCTAATCTTAGCCTGCTCCCTCATAATGTTATAGAACGCAGGGACAGCATTTGTTCATTAGCTATACTTAACGACAATGTTACCGTTTTTAACGACACCCATACTTCACCAGACTTAATGGAAAGTCCTTATGTTGCCGGCGAAGACGGTATACGTTTTTATGCCGGAGCACCCTTAAAAACACCCGAAGGTTACCTTGTAGGTACCGTTTGTGTGATAGACAAAGTAGCCCGGGAAGTTACTGATGCCCAAATGGATATGCTTAAAACACTGTCCAAAATTATTGTAAACAAACTGGAAAGCCGCCTACGCTATCGTAAGAGTATTGAGTCGCAAATAGACCTTACTAATATAGCACTGCACGAAATAAAAAATCCATTAGCCTCTATTAAACTGGCAAATGAGATTTTAACCAAAGACAGTTCGAAAGTTGAAAGGATGAGCGGCATGATTAAAGCCAGCGTACTCCGTATACAAAACAAGCTGGCAGATATTTTAAAACAGGCCGAAGAAGACGAACACAGGCTTACACTTTCTATTGAAGAGGTAGACCTTAATGAAATGTTTACAAAAACATTAACAAGTTTTGAATTAATGGCTAACAGGAAAAACCAGACTTTGCTGCTGGAACACGACCCTGAACTGCCTAAAATATATGCCGATAAGGCCAAGATCTCTGATGTTATGCACAACCTTGTAAGCAATGCGCTTAAATATTCTTATGCCGGCACTACCGTAAGAATAATTGCAAGGCAGGAAGAAAACATCATCCGCATTGAGGTACAGGATGAAGGACAGGGATTAAGCCAGGCAGACATTAGTAAACTGTTCACAAAGTTTGCAAAACTAAGCTCCAAACCTACAGGTAAGGAAACCTCAAACGGATTGGGGTTGTCTATAACCAAATCGTTTGTAGAGCTACACAACGGTACTATTGAAGCCAAAAGTGCCGGAAAGGATAAGGGTACATCCTTTATCGTTTCACTTCCACTTAAATATGAAAAGGAAGAATTGCAGGAGTATTTCGGATAGGTATTCCCTGTTTTTTTGATTCAATATCTATATTCTTAAACCGAAAAAATCTCGTGGGTTGGTGATTAACCACGAGATTTTTCATTTTTATGATTTACTTTTTCTTTATAATATATTGCATTATATCTCCCGGATTCAAGATTGGGGTTGATGTTGGTAAGTATACCTCACTAAAGATTAAAAGATAAACACTATCATCTTTCCTGAAAAAAGCAATATCAGACCTAAGTTTACCTGTTTTATTCCCTTCAACATACATCCTTGCATCAGGTTTATCATTAAAATAAGCAGTAAGATAATTATACTCTGTACTATAAACACTAAGTGTGTCATTTGAAAATATTTTTTCCATTTCACCATCAGAAAAAAAATGTATTGATTCCTTTTCCTTTATTTTAGACAGTTTAGCCAGATTATATTTTAACTCATAGTTTCCTCCTTCAAGTATATTATATGAAGAGTTAACATTGCTAAAAGATTTATTACCTACAACATTTAGATTATAGTTTTTAGTTAAACTATCAATTTTAATAATGTGAAGCGTATACTTATCATCAATAATATAATCTCCTATAATAGCTTTACCCTTATAACTATAACTGCCTAATAATTGATACTGAAAACTTTCGTTTTTAAAAAAACGTTTCAGTCCAATTAAATCCTGTTCGTTACTATAATCAAAAAACTCTACAGGCTCCATACATGAAATAAAAGACAATGGTATAAACAACAATATCAAAAAGTATTTCTTCATTATTTAAGGTGTTTGGTTAATTTTTTTTTCAAATATAAACAATCGCAACCAGCATAGGTTTTCATTAGGATTTTAATTTTTAACACCACCTCCAATTGTATTATTCAAAAAATTTTAGTAATTTTTAACTCTTTAATTTAATGCCATGCACTCCAAAAAATTACTCACCACCCCTGCGCTTACTACAGAAAAATCACTAAAAACGCTGGTGGAAAACAGGTCGGTTTATTCACTGGATAACTGCGAACTCAACATATTTGAAACCTACAAGGAAGCACAGCTGGTTCCGTTAAAGTTTAACGATCTTGTAGTGACCAGTATGCTAAGAGGAAAAAAGGTAATGCATCTTTTTGATGACCCTGAGTTTGAGTACCTGCCGGGAGAAACGGTTATTGTACCCTCTAACGTAGAAATGCGTATTGACTTCCCCGAAGCCTCTACCCACAACCCTACACAGTGCCTCGCCCTTGCTATAGACCATGACAAGATTAGCAGTACCCTTAATTTTTTGAACGAACGCTACCCTAAAGACGGCAAGAACATCTGGAAACTGGATCACAAAAATTATTTCTTTTATAATAATACCGAACTGGCTACATCTATCAATAAACTGATAAAGGAATGCATGAGTACATCGGTCACTAAAGATGCATTGGTAGACCTCAGCCTTCAGGAATTACTGGTTCGCATTGTACAGTCACAAACAATACAAGGACTTAACAGCCCTAAAACCTTACAGGCAGGTGGTGAAAATGAAAGTGCCATGCATGTAATTGCCGAATACATTAAAAATAATATTACCCAAAACCTAAGCCTTAAAGACCTTAGCGAAAAAGCATGTATGAGTACTACATCGTTTTACCGCTACTTTAAGCGCGAACTGGGCATGACACCACTGGAGTTTATATTAAACGAAAAAATAAAACAGGCCAAGCAGCTTTTAAAACACCCGGGCATACAGGTAAACGAAGTGTGTTTCCAGTCGGGGTTTGAGGACTGTAATTATTTCATAAGGCTGTTTAAAAAACATGAAGGTATTACCCCTAAGCAATACCAACAGTTATACATTAATTAATCTTCAAGATATTTAAGCGGTTCAAGGTCATTGGCTTCCTCTTCGGTAAACAGCCTCGACTCTATTAAAAACCGCATACCATAAGGTATTTCGAGCGAAAAACTGGCTCCCCTGCCCTCTACTGCCGTAAGGGTAAGATGTGTGTGTTTCCAGTATTCAAACTGATCTTTACTCATCCAAAACTCACAGCCTTCAACAACACCAAGGCACACATCACTGTAACCCAGCTTAAAGTCTCCTTTTTCAAAACACATGGGCTGACTTCCGTCACAACACCCACCGCTTTGATGAAACATGAGTTCGCCGTGCCTGTCTTTCAGTCTGGCAATAAGTTCTGCTCCCTGTGGTGTACAGTCAATTCTTTTATACATATATCAATAGTTAAAAAAGACAGGCTGTGGTACGGCCTGCCTTTTAATCCAAACTCTAAAATTAGAAAAAGCCTAATTTCTTTTTGTCGTAAGAAATCAGCATGTTTTTAGTTTGCCTGTAATGCTCAAGCATCATTTTATGGTTTTCACGGCCAAAGCCCGATTTTTTATATCCACCAAACGGAGCATGTGCAGGGTATGCATGGTAATTGTTTACCCAAACCCTACCGGCCTCTATGGCTCTTGGAACCTGATATAGCTCGTGTGCGTCGCGTGTCCATACACCCGCACCAAGTCCGTAAAGAGTATCGTTAGCAATCTCAATAGCCTCTTCGGTCGTTTTGAAGGTAGTTACACATACCACAGGACCAAATATCTCTTCCTGGAAAATTCTCATTTTATTATTCCCTTTAAAGATGGTTGGCTGAATGTAGTAACCCGTGCCCAGTTCGCCATCCAGTTGGTTTACCTCACCACCTGTTAACACCTGTGCACCTTCGTCCTTACCAATTTTAAGGTATGATTTGATTTTCTCATACTGATCGTTTGAAGCCTGTGCTCCCATTGCAACGGTTTTATCCAGCGGATGCCCTATTTTAATAGCCTCTGTACGTGCTATTACCCTTTCTATAAACTTGTCGTAAATATCTTCGTGTACCAGCATACGTGACGGGCACGTACAAATTTCACCCTGATTAAGAGCAAACATAACAGCACCTTCTACCGCCTTATCAAAAAACTCATCATCGGCATCGCCTACAGATTTGAAGAAAATATTAGGTGATTTACCTCCCAGCTCCATAGTAGACGGGATAATATTTTCGGCAGCATACTGCATGATAAGCCTACCGGTGGTGGTTTCTCCCGTAAACGATACTTTACTTATTCTTGGTGAGGTAGCCAGTGGTTTCCCTGCTTCAACACCAAAACCGTTTACAATGTTTATTACTCCCGGCGGCACCACATCTTTAATAAGCTCCATTAATACAATAATGGAAACCGGAGTTTGTTCGGCAGCCTTAACCACTGTACAGTTACCTGCGGCAATAGCGGGGGCAATTTTCCAGGTAGCCATAAGCAGCGGGAAATTCCACGGGATAATTTGTCCCACAACACCTATAGGCTCATGCAAAACAATGCTAACCGTGTTTTCATCGTGTTCTGATATTGTACCTTCCTCACCTCTTATAACCGAAGCGAAGTACCTAAAATGATCTATACAAAGAGGTAAATCGGCAGCAAGAGTTTCGCGTATTGCTTTACCGTTATCTATGGTTTCTACCGTTGCCAGATATTCCAAATTGGCCTCCATAACATCGGCAATTTTATTAAGTACACTGCTGCGGTATGCCGGAGAGGCCTTACCCCATGTTTTAAATGCCTCATGGGCAGCATCAAGAGCAAGGTCTATATCTTCTTTAGTAGAGCGGGCTGCTTTTGCAAAAGGTTTTCCGTCTATAGGGGAAATGTTGTCAAAATACTCGCCTTTAACAGGTGGTACAAATTTGCCGCCAATAAAGTTATCGTACTTTTCTTTAAACTGCGGTCTTGAAACTATTGAACTCATACTTATAGTAATATTAAAGGTTATATTACCAAAAGTAGATTACTACAACGTTTTAGGATAGCACAATCTTTTCAAATAATAGCACAATTTTGCCTCTTTGATTATTTTACTATTATTTTTTTGAATTAATGACAAAATACAAGTGCAATAAATAGAGAGTAGATAATTACATCCATTCCACTAATGATATCCCTACCCCAACAATGGTTTGCAGCTGGTTATAATCAATAAGCGTTTCGCCATAGCCATGAAAAAACTGTGCGTGGAACTTTAGGTTTCCTTTTATGCTTCGTGCCCAGTTAAGCTCAATACTGCCTTTCATGTTTTTATTAAAACTGAAATTAGGTGCTACCGTAGCCGAAAAAATGTCCTTATCGGTAGCATAGGTTACTGTAGCATCACCATAACCTACATAACGGCAAATGTTAGGGTTATCGTCAATATCATCGGGAATACGGTACCACGCCCTTATAAAAACCTGCCAGTCGTCCTTCTCAAAAGCAGCATGGGCTATTAGCCTGTTCCAGCTTCGTGATAAAGGGTACGACCTTCCGTTTGACTGATGATTAATACTTATCCCTGCCATTCGTCCTTTAAAACCAAACAGACTATAATGTGTAGTAAAATTCAAAATGGCTTCGGGCTCATAGTTGATTTCCCTAAAAGGTCGTGATAATGAGACATTATATACCTGCCAGTGTGCCTTTTGTGAATAGGCTCCCCACAGGTCGCCATTACCCCAAAAAAGCCCCTGTGCTACTTTTACCTTAAAGCTTATCTGGAACTTCGCCTCAAGGTTATTAAGGTTCAGGTTATCGGTAACGGTATAATCCGGGCTGCTGTTACCGCTACGGGGTTGTCCGTTTGGCGAACTAGACCAACGAAAAGGCAATATATAAACGGGTTTATAAGGAGTAACCACAAATGTGGCAGGTTGTGATAGCGAATCAAGCTCCCAACGCTGTGCCAGGCTGTTTAACCGTTGCCTGTTAAAAAACGAATTGGTTTGTGCCGTGGCAAACCAACAAAACAGCATCAGTATAAAAGTAAAATAACGTTGTAAGGCATTAGGTATTTGTGGCATAATACACGTGTTTCCTAACAAATATAACGTTTTTGAATATAAAACTTTATACTGTTAAACCATAACAAAGAAACCAGTAAAGCTACTTTATAATAAGCAGTATTAAATTGAGTATTTACTAATAAAACAAATACTATTATCAATAATGTAGTAATTGCATCCTGCTTTAGCCATCCTTTTTGTTTAATGTAAACGATACTCCCGGCAATGGCATAAAATACTAACGAAAATAAAAATGCTCTGTAAAGCCTATTCAAAATCATATCCGGATACAAAGTGGTGTTGCCCAAAAAATAATACAATATCATACCCCAGAAAAAAAGGTAATAAGGCAGGTTTACCAAATGATTGCCCTTACCTAAAAACCTAACTATAAAATAAGAGATTAATGTAACTACTAACGGAAAGCAAACAAGCACAAGGTTCACTTTCAAGCTGTCATCTAATTGGGTTTGTATAATGGTAAAATAGCCCGAAAAGGAAAATAATATATAAGCAACCAACAGGTTTAAACTAAAAAAGAGGAAATAAAGAAGTAAGGTTTTCTTCATTTTAAATGATTCGTTTTGTGTATATAGTAAATATAATGATTTTACATCTTATCTACCTTAATGTAAAACTCCTTTATTTTTGGCTGAACATCCTTAATCTTATCGGCTTCAACAGTTAGGGTTTGCCAATCGTTGGTTCCGTTAAGGCGTATGTTTTTACCATAAATATCGACATCTACCGGCATGGCAAAGTTTTCCTCATCGGTTTCCCAACGGTACTGTAATTTATGGTCTTCCAGCTTTAACTCTAATTTAGGGATATTCCTGTATCGAAGGTACTGATTAAATACAGGTTCCAGATTTATACCGCTTTCCTTGCTGAAAAAGTTAATAACATCCTGACCTTCTATAACCTGTTTTTTATACTTTTCAGAATACTTAAGCAACATAGCCCACCATTTGTCATCGTCGTTTACAATATGCCTTATGGTATTGAGCATTAGTGCCCCTTTATAATACATATCGCCCGATCCTTCACGGTTCACACCAAATATCCCTATAACGGGCTTATCGTTACGCACTCCCATTCGCTGACCGTATACGTACTGCATCGCCTTATCATACCCCAACGTACATTCCAAATATACGGTTTCGCTATAGGTAGTAAAACTTTCGTGAATCCACATATCGGCAATATCCTTAGAGGTTATACTGTTACCAAACCATTCGTGCCCCGTTTCGTGTATTATGATATAATCAAATGTTAGCCCTACTCCAGTGTATGACAGGTCGCCTCCTCTATACCCCATTTTATAATTGTTACCATAAGCAACGGCGCTTTGATGTTCCATACCTAAGTAAGGGGTTTCTACCAGTTTATAGCCGTCTTCCTTAAACGGATACTCCCCAAACTTAGTTTGAAAACACTCCATCATAGGCTTTACCTGTTTAAACTGTTCTTCGGCCTTTTCTTTATTGTAGCTTAATACATAGTAATCAAGGTCGAGCCCTTTATAGTTATCGTGTATATGTACATAGTCGGCAATGTTTACCGTAATATCGTAATTGTTAATTGGATTTTTAACCTCCCAGTCCCATCGGGTATAACCGTTTTTAAGATTTTTACTACCTTTAAAACGCCCGTTAGAAACATTCATAAGTCCGTTTGGAACAGCCACTTTTATAGAAGCTCCGTTGTCGGGCTCATCACTCTGATGGTCTTTTACCGGATACCAAAGGCTGGCACCTGTTCCCTGTACTGCCACACCTACCCAGGGTTTTCCGTTATCATCTTCTGTAAAAACAAAACCACCGTCCCACGGGGCATTGCGTGCCACCTTAGGGTTACCCGAGTAGTTAAACCTTAATGTATGCTCACTCCCCGCTTTAAGTTCATTAGGGAACGATATAAAAACAGCATCGTTATCACGGGTATATTCCAACCTTTTGTTTTTAAGCATTATGCTTTCAATCTTCATATTCTCAAACAGGTCCAGCTGAATTTTTTGGGTACTGCTTACCACTTTAAAAGTAATATCGTTATAACCGTTTATATATCTTTTATCGGGGTTTACCGTTATGTTAAGGTCATAGCGAAGCACATCAAAACTTGTCCTTTCAGGTCGCAGTCCGCCATGCAGACTGTCCCTTCTGGAAAATTCCTGAGCATTTGCAAAGGCAAAGGCAAATAAAGCAACGATAAGCAATAAGGTGTTTTTCATGATAAACAGTTTACACTATTAGTCATGAAATGTAAGAATTTGTTACCAATAAAAAAATAGTAAGTGGCTTAAACCATATTTTGAGGCAGTACCTCAGGATGGATAACCGGTACCGGAATACTACTATCGGTAGTAACAGCACAGCCTACCTTGTTAAGGTAATCCAGGTCTATTTTCAGCTTCAGTAAATCCAGTTCCTTTTTGTTTACCTTTTTGTAATTATCCAATAAAAAGGTTTTCATGGCATCATACAACACAAACGAAAGCTGAATGTGCAAATCGCCTGCATTTTTAATGCTCTCACCCATTGAGATAAGCACGGGGAATACCTTTGCATTATCGGTTTGACATATAAAAGGAGGAAGTGAATTGATATATAGCCCGCTTTCAATGAGGTTAATACTAACCTGCACAACTGTTTTAAACTTGGCGTTCACAGCTATGCCCTTGCGTGCTAAGAGTTCTGAAGTGAAAAAGTATTCGAGATAGTTGGTTATCTTTTCTACAGATACCACATTTTGCAGCTCGTCATCGCAAGCTACATCAATAATTAGCTTTTTCATGGCTGATAAGGTTTGGTTTGTTAAAAGTATATACGAAAGATACCTGCCGTTGGTTTTAAAAAAAGTGAAAAAAAATTCAGCTTATTTTAAAACACTGGTAACTATGGTAATTTCGCGGTCAATATTCTCACCGCTGTTACTTAGTACCTGCTCGGTATCTTGATATACATTCCGGATAACAAATCCGGCCTTATCTAATAATTCTGATGTATGCTCTGCCGTATACATGGTAAAGCCATACTTAGCAAACGGAATTTTTATCATGGTGCTTTGGGGGATTAAGCCTATTGATAAAACACCTCCGGGCTGCATAACGCGTGCAATCTCGTTAGCATACTCCTGTGGGTTTTGCCAAAAGTAGATTGTGTTTACTGTAAATGCCTTATTGAACTGATTATCCTGAAACGGAAGTGAGTTACCGTTAGTAAGCACAAAAGAAGCATTACTATAACCTTTGTTTAGCTTTTGCGCCTGCTCTATCATGGTACCTGATATTTCGGCACCTGTATACCTTATGCTATCGTTTAAAAGAACATCACCTACATGGGCACCGTTACCGGGACCAATTTCCAACACGCTATCGTTTACAGCCAGTGACAAACTGTTTATGGTTTTGATAATGAGGTTACTGTTGGTAAAATTCATCATCTCGGCCACTTTAAGCCCGGTTTCTCCTTCGGGGTGGCTTAGCTGGCGTGCCAGTTCCTGTAGTTCGGCATCTGTAAGTTTCATGTGTGGGAAGTTCTTCAATTAGCTATTACGATAAATTTACTAATAAAAAACCGACTGCAAAAGCAGTCGGTTAAACAATTGTGAATTATTTTGTAATATCTTATTTTTCAAACAGAAACAAAAGCACTTCGTCAAATCGTTGTCTCCACGCTTTTTCAGTATCCTCTGCACCTTCAAAAACTTTTGACACACAGTTAACATCCTTATGATAACCTGAACCGGTCATTAATTCATCTATCTGTTTTTGATATGGTAACGATATAGCATCAAGCCCTTTTGTTCCCTGATCAAAGTAAAAACGATGGTTTTGTGCCGGAGGCATGTGCAATTCCATATATTTACTTACAGCATCAAACGGGTTAGTATTGTTTTCATCAAACAAAACAGGCCAGTGTGTAGAAAGGCATGCTGCACTACCAAATACCTCAGGATATTCAAAAGCGGCATACATAGAAATTAATCCTCCCATAGAACTACCGCTAATGGCTGTATTTTGGGCATCAGATAAAGTTCTGTACGTTTTATCTACATACACTTTTAATTCACCTACAAGGAACTTCAAATAATCATTACCCATAAACTTCTGTTTAGAAGAACCCGTTGCTTTTGCAACCTCCATTGCTTCTTTCAGTTCATTATCAGTAAGATATTCTAATGCCTTTTCAGGAAGGTATTCCAAATACCTGTCTTCGGTACTCCATACAGCAACAATAATAACAGGCTTTATTTTTTTTTGTGCAGCCAGGTCCATTGCAGTATTTCCTGCATTCCATGAAATATAATCTCTGGCTGTATCGTCATTCAATACGTTTTGCCCGTCCTGCATGTACAGTACAGGAAAACGCTGGTTCTTGTCGGCCTCATATTCTTTTGGCAGCCATATATCTACCCTGCGGGCATCTACATATTGCGAAGGGAAATGATCAACAGTTTGTACCATTTGCGCCTGCACAGCAGGTGCAAAAACAGCAAAGCAAAGCAATGCCATTATAAAAGCTCTTTTCATACTCATTGTTTATGTTGGAACGTAAAAGTAAAAATTATACCTGTATTACGCCAAGGTTAAACGGTTTTTCTATTGGAGCATGGTTTGCGGCCTCTATCCCTATAGAAATCCATTTACGGGTATCAAGCGGATCGATAATTCCGTCGGTCCATATTCTTGATGCGGCATAGTATGGTGAAACCTGTGCATCATACCTTGCCTTTATTTTATTGAAAAGTTCTTCTTCTTTTTCCGGAGTGATTTCCTCGCCTCTTGCCTTTAGTGACGAAGCCTCTATTTGCAGTAATACCTTAGCAGCCTGTGTACCTCCCATAACGGCAAGCTCAGCACTTGGCCATGCAAATATAAGCCTTGGGTCATACGCCTTACCACACATAGCATAGTTACCGGCACCATAAGAGTTCCCCACTACTACGGTAAACTTAGGAACTACCGAGTTACTCACGGCATTTACCATTTTAGCTCCGTCTTTAATAATACCTCCGTGTTCACTTTTTGAACCTACCATAAATCCGGTTACGTCCTGAAGGAACACAAGCGGAATTTTCTTCTGGTTACAGTTGGCTATAAAGCGTGTGGCCTTATCGGCACTGTCAGAATAAATCACACCGCCAAACTGCATTTCACCTTTTTTGGATTTCACTACCTTACGCTGGTTTGCCACAATACCTACAGCCCATCCGTCTATGCGTGCATAGCCTGTAATAATAGTTTGTCCGTATCCGGCTTTATATTCTTCAAACTCGCTGTTATCAACAAGCCTTTTAATAATCTCCATCATATCATACTGCTCAGAGCGTTGCTTAGGCAGTATACCGTAAATCTCGTTAGGGTCAAGGGCAGGCTTTTGCGGAGCCGTACGGCTGTATCCTGCCTTCTCAAAGTCGCCTATCTTATCTACAATATTCCTTATTTTATTGAGGGCATCCTTATCGTCTTTGGCTTTATAATCTGTAACCCCCGATATTTCACAGTGTGTAGTGGCACCACCCAAGGTTTCGTTATCAATATTTTCGCCAATGGCAGCTTTTACAAGGTAGCTACCCGCAAGGAAAATACTTCCTGTTTTATCTACAATCAATGCTTCATCGCTCATAATAGGCAGATAAGCACCACCCGCTACGCAACTCCCCATAACAGCAGCAATTTGGGTAATACCCATGCTGCTCATCACAGCATTGTTACGGAAAATACGCCCGAAGTGTTCCTTATCAGGGAAAATCTCATCCTGTAGTGGCAGGTATACCCCTGCACTGTCTACAAGGTAAATAATAGGTAGTTTGTTCTCTATGGCAATTTCCTGCGCACGCAGGTTTTTCTTTCCGGTAATAGGGAACCATGCCCCTGCTTTTACGGTGGCATCGTTAGCCACAACTATACATTGTTTTCCGCTAACGTAGCCTATTTTTACCACAACACCACCCGATGGGCAACCGCCGTGTTCCTCATACATCCCCTCGCCTGCAAAAGCAGCTATTTCAATACTCTCGGTATCTTTATCCAAAAGGTAATCTATACGCTCACGCGCTGTCATTTTACCCTCGTTATGTAGTTTTGCTATTCTTTTTTCACCACCTCCAAGCTTTACTTTTGCCAGTTTACGTTTTAGCTCAGAAAGCAGCAGTTTGTTATGATCTTCATTCTTATTGAAGTTAATATCCATGGGAATTATATCTTTTTTTGTGATAGTAGTAATTTTCGTGGTGCTAAAATACGAAATCGTTTGAAATTTTCAGTAAAACTGCCTATACGTTTAATATTCATTAAATGTTAAAATCAAATTCACAAATAAACTCACTTTCGACCCCCGTTTAAAACGTGAGCATAAATTTAGTAAATTGTGTATTATAAAACCACCACTGCATGTTATCACAAATAGATACAAAATGGATCTTACTCATTGAGATTGTTTATGTACTTATTGTTATTGGCGTATGCATACGCATTGTTTATGATACCCGCTCCGTAAGCAAAGCCCTTGCTTATGTACTTTTTGCCGTATTTGTACCCGTTATAGGCACAATATTTTATTTCTCCTTCGGGATAAACTACCGAAAACGTAAAATATATTCCAAAAAACTGACTGTAGACGAAAAGCTGGCCCAACGCTTTAGGAAAAAAATAGCCGAGACCGATCGTAACGTATATATCTCCCACAACCCCGCTATACTACACAACAAGGATTTATATCATTTGCTATTTAATGAAAAAGCGGGACGAAATCCGTTGGTTCCAAACAATAAAGTTACCCTGCTAAAAAACGGAGAAGCTCTATTCCCCGAACTGATACAGGCACTTAAAGGTGCACAGAGCCACATTCATATTGAGTTTTATATTTATGAAGATGATACTATAGGCAACGCTATTAAAGATGTACTTATTGAGAAAGCCAAAGAGGGAGTGGAAATACGGTTTATGTATGACGATTTTGGCAGCAGGAGCATCCGTAAAACCATAGTAAAGGAACTGCGTAAAAATAATATAGCCGCTTTCCCTTTTTATAAAATCAGGCTAATGCCGGTAGCCAATCGTATAAACTACCGCAATCACCGTAAAATAGTAATTATAGACGGTAAGACATCGTTTATAGGCGGCATTAACATATCTGACAGGTATATCAATTCAGGAAAAAACAAAGTGTACTGGAGAGATACCCATATCAGAATAGATGGTCCGGCTACCTATTCACTGCAACGCGTGTTCCTTAGTGACTGGAATTTTAGTAGCGGGGAATCTCTAGGTATAGACAACACCTATTTCCCGTTATATCCATTAAACGAAAAGGCTACTGCTAATATACAGGTGGTCTCCAGTGGGCCCGATTCTGACCTACCCAATATACTCTACACAGTAATCAAAGCCATTAGCCTGGCCAAACAGGAAATACTGCTCACTACCCCTTACTATATTCCTGACGAAGCCCTACAGGAAACACTTATCATTGCTGCACTTAGCGGTATTGAGGTAAAGCTACTGGTTCCTAAAGAGTCGGACTCCAAAATA
Source organism: Flavobacterium rhizophilum (assembly GCF_046000485.1). NCBI lineage: Bacteria > Pseudomonadati > Bacteroidota > Flavobacteriia > Flavobacteriales > Flavobacteriaceae > Flavobacterium > Flavobacterium rhizophilum. Next base: position 114,165 of record NZ_JBELQB010000010.1, on the reverse strand, counting down.
GTGAACCTTGCCTGCCGTGCTTATTTTGAAAACCTGTTAAGGGCGGGTGTACGGATATTTTTATATGAAAAGGGATTTGTACACAGTAAGACTTTTGTGATAGACAGGACGCTGACATCTGTAGGTACGGCAAATTTAGACCTGCGTAGTTTTGACCTGAACTTTGAGGTTGCCACTGTTATTTATGACGAAAATATAGCACAACAGCTTGCCTCCCACTTTGACGAAGATTGCCAAAACGCAACCGAAATAAAGCCACAACAATGGTTTGAACGTCCTAAATCCATAAAAGTTACCGAACGCCTGGTAAGACTCATATCGCCCTTTATGTAAAAAGGGGATGCTTTTAAAAAACATCCCCTTTTTAGCTTAACTAATAAACTAAAACAATATTTAATTTAAGCCCAAAAAGCTTAATACATCATTTTTAATAGCCGGGTTTACTGTTGCAGCAAGAGCAACAGATATTATAAGACCAATAAAAGCAAAAGAGAAATCTTTAGCAATCATCTTAAGTGCTTTATTTTTATGTTTTTTACCTTTTTTCAAACGGGCAAGGTTTATGGCTATTTCACGACCACCTATTAAACCTAAGAAAACCCATGTTGTACTCATTGGTACGGTACTGATAAACAGTTTGTAAATAAGGATAAGTGCATAAGAGAAATCGATTAGCGTAGCTGCCCTAACATCAGACACACGCGATTTTTCACTAACCACTTTCTGGATCCTGTCACCACGCAGGTAGAATAACACACCTAAACCAAGGAAAATTACAAGTCCGAATATTACAAACTGCATAGCATCCAGCCTTCTTGGTAAGAATACAGCTACGTTTGCACCATCCTGCATTACCCAAACCGACCATAATATACCACTCACAATCCATTGAGCCACCATCCATGACGGGTGCACTTTACGGCCTTTAAACTTCCTACGGATGTAGTTATAACCAAAGAACCATATAAGTACTGAGAATACAAAAGCAATTACATAACCCGATAAACTCTTGGTGATCATAGAGGTAATACCACTTGAGCTTGAACTGAAAACACTCAGCATAAGGAATGTAGTAGAAACCGGCATTCTTAACCTTGTAAGGATAAGCAGTACAAGCGGTGCCATAAGCATAAAGAACGAGAAGTTCTCCGGGTGCGGATACTTACTTACCTCTTCGGCATTAATAAGCCTTCCGTAAGTAACATCTCCGTTTAAGGTAAACCAGCTTATAGAAATGGTTACTAAAAATATAATACCTATATACAGCCACAATGTATACCACTTGCGGTGTTTGTTACTTTCAATAAAGGTACCAAGCGACTGTATACTGTCGTTAGAAACCGTTGCATAAGCTGCCGTAAGGAAACCTATCCACATTGCCACCTGCGGCTGATTGTAAAAAAGTGCACTGAAAATGAAGATAGTTGATATAATTACCAGGAATATCTTTTCATTCGAAAACTTCTCAATTAAACTTAAAGGAGGTATCGACTTTTTCTTGTATTTCATTTTCATGTGTAGGGTAGTTTAAAAATCGTTGCAAAAGTAACCAGTTAATAAAGTTAGTTACAAGGTCTAATTTTAAGTTATTGTTAATTAATCAATAATTAAAAATTAATTTTGAAGATAACTATTTTTTAATTCATTTTCAGGACTTTATTTGCACCTTCCCAAAAATTATTTTCCTGATTTTTAAAATAATGTAAAATTAACACTCGCAAAACACCTTTTTTTAATAACACTCGGTTCACTGTAACTTAACGATTTCTTAACATTGATTAAGTACATTTGCGGCAAAATGTTATTCATGTCAATAAACAGTATCTTCCAGTTTCTTGTTCCGAAGGATAAGAAATTTTTCCCGCTATTTGAGCAGGCAACGCAAAACCTTGTAATACTTGCCGAAACACTACATGAAGCGGTTAACGCTCCTAAAGGCAAAAGAGACGAGTACTTTACTAAAATAGAAGAGTTAGAAGGCATTATTGAAGGCATTGCCCACAAAACAAATCTTGAACTTAGTCGAAACTTTATCACTCCTTTTGACAGGGAGGATATCTACTCGCTAATTACAGCTATTGACGATGTAGCCGACTATACTTATGGTGCTGCCAGCAGAATGAGACTGTATCAGGTAGAGAAGATTACTAAGTCTATTAGAAAGATGACGGAAATTAACCTTGAAGCCTGCGTGCTTATACAGGGTGCCGTTGCCGACCTGAAAGACATGAAAAACCTTAAAGGCATTACAGATGCCTGTAAAAAAATTGCAAAACTGGAAAACAAATCAGATAGCGTTTTTGATAAGGCTGTAGCCGATATATTTGAAAACGAAACCGATGCTATTAACGTGATTAAGTACAAAGAAGTACTATCTGCACTGGAAACAGCATCAGATAAATGCAAAGGGGTAGCAAACGTTTTAGAGTCTATTGCTGTAAAACATTCGTAAAACAAACCAAAACCCCAAGAAACTGATTCATCATGGTTTTACTCATTATAATCATAGTTTTAGCATTAATATTCGACTATATTAACGGATTTCATGATGCAGCTAACTCCATTGCAACCATCGTTGCAACAAAAGTACTTACGCCGTTTCAGGCAGTATTATGGGCTGCATTTTTTAACTTTATGGCTTACTTTATATCCAAGTACTGGATTGGTGAGTTTAAAATTGGTAATACCATAGCCAAAACCGTTAGTGAAGACTTTATTACGCTGGAGGTTATCCTTGCCGGGCTTATAGCAGCCATTACCTGGAACCTGCTTACCTGGAAACTGGGTATACCTTCATCTTCATCACATACCCTTATAGGGGGCTTTATGGGGGCAGCACTGGCACATGCCTTTACTATACCGGGAGCCGACCTGAACACTGTAGTGAACTATGCAAAAGTACTCCCTATCGTACTTTTCATATTCATGGCTCCGTTTATTGGTATGGTGGTAGCCTATTTTCTTGCAATACTGGTGCTCAATATCTGCCGCAAGGCAAACCCGTCTAAGGCCGATAAATGGTTTAGAAGATTACAGTTAGTATCTTCAGCACTATTCAGTTTGGGTCACGGTGCAAACGATGCTCAAAAGGTTATGGGTATTATAGGGGCAGCAGTTATATACTACCATCTTAATATAGACCCCGATCCTGCTTACCTTGCTGCAGATAATAAGTTCGCCTACTTTGTAGACCACTGGAGCTGGGTGCCGCTTGCGAGTTTCGTGATGATAGGTTTAGGTACCATGAGTGGCGGTTGGAAAATCGTTAAGACTATGGGATCTAAAATTACCAAGGTAAACTCGTTTGAAGGCGTTGTAGCCGAAACAGCAGGTGCCATTACCCTGTATACCACAGAGCATTTTGGTATCCCTGTATCTACAACCCACACCATTACCGGTTCTATTATTGGTGTTGGTGTAACAAAAAGGGTATCGGCAGTACGTTGGGGTGTAACCATAAGCCTGCTTTGGGCATGGATATTAACCATACCAATATCAGCAATTATCGCTGCTTTGGTATACTACTTTATTAAAATTTTTATCTAAAAAAAATATATACTACGAGTATCAAAAAAGCATATATCTTTTAGGTATATGCTTTTTTTGTATACTTTTATTTGAATTACACACTTTACAAATTATGACAAACAATCAAATCAGGGCACAGTATAACGATACTACCATAACCGTATATCAGGCCTACAACAGCGCCATAGCAAAAGGCGCAGTAGAAAACCAAACCTTTGTACATCCCTTTAAAATGGAACGTATGACGTGGATTAAACCTTCCTACTTATGGATGATGTACCGTTCGGGCTGGGCACAAAAGGAAGGACAGGAACACATACTTAAAATAAAAATTAAGCGCGAAGGGTTTGAATGGGCTTTAAGCAACGCCTGCCTTTCTCATTTTGACAGCAATACCCACCAAGACCGTGAAAGCTGGAAAACAACACTACAGCAAAGCCCGGTAAGGATACAATGGGATCCTGAGAAAAATATCTTTCTGGAAGCACTTTCCTACCGTTCGATACAAATAGGGCTGTCGGGCGATGCAGTTGGTAAATATGTAAACGAATGGATTACAGAAATTGAAGATATTACCGATGACTGTAAAAAAATCCATCAGCTTATAAACGAAGGTAAAATAGAAGAAGCCAAAGCCCTGTTACCTGTAGAGGAGATTTATACTATTCCCGCTGCTATTGGCGAACCTATTGCTGCAACAATGTAATTTTTTCTAAAAAGACAGTACTTAATTAATAATACCTATAGTATTTATTGATATCTATTTGCCCTCTATCTATAACTTTTTTGTTTTTGACTATTAAATACTCAGCTTTCTCAAGAGGTTTATATCCCGGGGTTTTAATCCCCTTTATAATCACCTCTCCTTCTTTTCCAAAAAAAGCATTAAAAGCATTATACCCTTTGTCATCTTTAGAGCTATAAATAAGCTCTTTCTTTTTTGTTTCAAATACATATAGGTATACTTTCTGATCAAATACATATAATACACTTCTACCATCTTTGGAAATAACCGGGTCACTATAACTTGAGAACATATTTTTATTTAACTCCTTTGAACTCAAATTATACATCATAACATTATTCCTAAGTGAGTTAAAAATGAGTATTCCGTTTTCTGACAACGGATGCTCTGAAAACGAATAAGTAACATTATAAGGCAATACACATAGCGTTGACATAACTCTTGTGTTCAAGTCAATAGAGACTATTTCCATATTGTCCTCATCAAAAGGGGTTGTTTTTATTGCAATTATTTGTTTATTATCATAAGTAACTATCCAAGGATTAAATTTAGCTTCAGGAAAGTTTAACTCTGTATAGATTTCATTTAAACCATCATTAGTTACTGTAAACTTAGTCTCATAATCTTTACTACAGGAATAAATAACCCTTAAGGAATCTAACTTATAAGAAAATGTCCCAGCCCCAGATTTTTTAACAGGTCCACAAAGCCCTCCATCATTAAATATTTGTGTATTATAAAAAAAATCACTATTCAGTTCTTTCTCCTTGCTACAGGATAAAGCAAGTAAGATTATTAATATGATGATGATGTTTTTCATAAGCCTGACTCAAAAAATATCATAACTATAATTTCATAGCAACAGGTGTATTAGTATTTACAAACATATTATAGCCTGGCTTTATATTAGGCTGTAATATTGCTGTTAACCTTTTATAAATATATATAAAAACCTTTATATCATTTGCTTTAACCTTCCATTTCACCTCAATATCACCTTCACTTTCAACCGGCTTGACTATCTCAGTTATAAAATTTTCAAGATTTTGCAAAGGCAGATCTTCTTCACTTATATTCTCCCAATCATCATATAACGGAGCAGATGAATTATAAAGCCAAACATCAGCAACTATAGCATTATCATGTAATAAATAAGCATAAGCCACCTATCCGTCATCTTCAATAATCACAGAAAAATCTATATCCCCTTCAGGGAAATACTGTTTAAAAAAAGTATCCTTCATAACAATAAAAAAACTGCCTCAAATATAGTGTCACTTTGCAAAGCGGAGAACCCTTAAAATTCTGGCAAGAGATTTATTGGTACCACTCAGTTGCACTCAAAATGACATTTGAGACAGTTATATCAAAATATATTTTTATTAGGCGTTTTCAAGGGTTTTATCCCTTATTACCTTCCCGCTAACGGTTTCTATAAACTGAGGGACAAACACCACCTCTTTCGGTTTTTCAAATTTACCAAGGTGCTTAAATGCGTCCGATGGCAAATCAAAAGGTTCGCCCTCCACAACAAGTATCAGTTTTTCACCTAATGTATCATCCTGACTACCCTGTACGAAATAGCGTCGTCCTATGTATTCCGATAGTTTTTCTTCAATCTGCTCAGGGAACAGTTTAACACCACCGCTGTTAATTACGTTATCATAACGCCCCAGCCATATAAACTGCTTGTCATTAACAATCTCAACCACATCGTTAGTTACTACAGGTTCGTCGCAAATCACATAAGGATCAATCACCAGGCATTTGCGTTCATCCTGACTTATATTAACATTAGGTAGTACCGTGAACGCCTCATCCCCAACCGGCTTAGCCGCAATATGGGTAATCGTTTCGGTCATACCATAGGTTTCATAAATTTTTGCAGGAAGCCCTCTAAGCTGCTTTGTAAGCGCCTGGCTCACCTTTGCACCACCCAGTATAAGCTTTTTTACTTTTTTAAGCTTCATAAGGCTATTTTGTGCCTGTAGTGGTACCATAGCACTAAAATCATAAACCGTATCCAGTCGCTCTAACGGATTAGCCACAGGGGCAATCATATCCATATCCCAGCCCAGTATAAAGGCACGCACCAGCATCATTTTACCTGCCACAAACTGTGTAGGCAAACAATGAAGTACTTTAATCCCTTCGTCCAGCTCAAAAAAGCTGCCCGTTGCAAGTGCCGAGTTTACCATAGCCTGCTTATCTACCCTAATCATTTTAGGTGCTCCTGTAGTGCCGGATGTTTGCATCTCTATAAAATCACGATGATCAAACCAGTCCAGTAAAAATTCACCTACCGCTTTTTCATGCGGTTCTCCTTCTTTAATGTAAATGTAAGCCGTACGGCACAGGTCATCTTCATTAAGATGAAATCCATTCAGCTTAAAGCTGTTGTGCACAAAATGATAATCTGGATTACTCATGTGGGGTTAGTATTTTGTTAGTAAATTTCGTGGGTTGGCAACACAACCTTTCCGGTAAGTTTCTCCTTCCAGTTGTGCCATTTATATTTCTTACTAAAGATAAACAAAAGAATCGGAAAAATAATAACAACAGGCAGTACTATGCTCAGTCCGGCCTGTGGTTCGGTTACTTCTTTTAAAACCGAATTGGTTTGAAATGCAGTCCAGTCAGACGTAACAAGTAATGCTGTAACGAGGTTATTTGCCGCATGGAAACCCAGTGCCAGTTCCATACCCTCGTCCATAAGGGTAATAATCCCTAAAAACAACCCGGTACCTATATAATATACCATTATAACCATACCCATTTTACCTACCTCAGGATTGGCTACGTGCAGTAACCCAAAAATAATAGATGTGGTAAGCAGAGCTGCCAGCCTGCTTCTGGTTGCTATACCAATACCCTGCATAAGATATCCCCTAAACAGGTATTCCTCAAAACTGGTTTGCATAGGTATAAGAACTATAGAGAGTACTGCCAATATGGCAAAAGGTACAGGTTGAAAATTCCATTCATAATTACCCGGATTAGAATAAAAGTCTACTAAAGTTACTGCGACGGTAAAAGATGCCCAAATACCAAAGGCAAAAAATATGCGACCCCAGTCAACTTTTTTACGGGATGTAGTTAAACTCCTAATGGTTTGCTTATGTACATATTTCACCCATAACAGTAATAAAACAAGCGCTATAGAAAGCGGTGCTATAAGTTCGACAAATACCCTGTTCTCCCCTTTTTCTTCCACCTGTTGCCTAAGCAAATCTTCGGTGTTAATATTTAATAATTTAATAGCTGCATAGTTTAATACCATCATTACCAAAAAAACAACCGGGATAGGTAAATACAGTCCAAAGTTAAATCCTTTACGATAAGCCTGTTCAATATACATTAAGAATAAAATTTAGTTTGCCCTAAGTTAATTTAATTTTAAAATTATAATGCCGTTCTTTGCAAAAAAATTATCATGATTACTATATACCATAACCCGCGTTGCAGCAAGTCCCGCGAGGGATTGCAGTTTTTAGAACTGGAAGGAAAACCATTTACAACTGTTAAATACTTAAACGAGCCTTTAACCAAAGACGAGCTTACAACCATTATAAAAAAGCTGGGAATTGCCCCTATTGAACTGGTTAGGACAAAGGAAAAAATATGGATTTCTAACTATAAAGAAAAAGAACTTTCTGAAAATGAAGTTATTGAAGCTATGCTACAACATCCTAATCTTATAGAACGACCTGTAGTTATAAACGGAGACAAGGCTGTTATTGCAAGACCAGCCGAAAAGATAAAAGAAGTCCTTTAAAAACTTTAACACTTTTTTATGGGGTATCCATTAAACTTGGGCTGCTTTTTGTAGTCAAACCCCCAATAAAAAACCAGAATCATTCATGAAAAAAATACAATCCGTATTCTTATTACTCTTACTTTTTACCTCAATAGGAGCAATAGCACAAGGAAATCCGGGCAATGTTACCATTAGCGGTAAGCTTATTGACCAGGAAACAAAACAACCCCTTGAATTTGCAACAGTAACAATACAAAAACCCGATAACACAACCGTAAACGGCGCTATGACCGATATGAACGGTGAATACAGCATTAATATAGCTCCGGGTACATACAATATTAAATACGATTTTATATCATTTAAGTCTGTTGTTATTAGTAACAAACAGGTTAATACTGATACTAACTTAGGTACTACAATAATGGCTCCCGATGCCACACTTTTGCAGGAAGTGGAAATTCGTGCCGAGCGTTCTACCGTAGATATTAAACTGGATAAAAAAGTATACAACGTAGGCCAGGACATGATTGTTAAAGGAGGAACCATTAGCGATGTACTTGACAATGTACCATCGGTTACCGTAGACGTAGAAGGTAACGTAAGCCTTAGAGGTAACGAAAGCGTTACTATTATGATAGACGGAAAACCATCTAACCTGTATGGTTCTAACCTTGCAGATGTGCTTAGGGTACTTCCTGCCGACTCGGTAGATAAAATTGAGGTTATTACCAACCCTTCTGCCCGTTATGATGCCGAAGGCGGTGGAGGTATCATCAACATTATTCTTAGAAAAGGGAAAGCTCAGGGCTTTAATGGTTCGGTTACCGCAAACACAGGTACGCCGGCCAATCACGGTATTATGGCCAATCTTAACTACAGGGCAGAAAAATTCAACATTTTCTCTAACCTTGGTTACAATTACAGAAACAGCCCGGGTAATAGTATGACCGACTCCGAATATTTTGATGAGGATGGAAACACTACAAGCTTTATAAACGAGCGCAGGGAAAACAAAAGAAAACGTAAAGGATACAATGCTACTCTTGGCTTTGAGTGGTATATAGACAGTACTTTTAGCTGGACCAACTCGGTTTCTGCCAGAAACAGTAATGGTGACAATCCTACAGATACGTATTACTACAACTATTTTGCAGACGGTTCGTTTAATAATACCCGTTATCGTTTTAACTCGGAAGACGAGGAAGACAGAAACTTTAACTACACTACCAGCTTCCTTAAAAAGTTTGATAACGACGGACACGAACTTTCAGTAAATGGTACGATTTCAAGAAGTACTGATGATGAAAACTCTCAAATTAGGGACATGATTTTAGGAAGCACCAATCCTGATGACAGTTCTACCGAAAGGACACTTAATTATGAAGAGGAAAAACGTACCCTTATTCAGGCTGACTACGTATTGCCTTTTGGCGAAAATAACAGGTTTGAAGCAGGTTACCGTGGTAGTTTTACTCAAAAGGATACCGATGCCAAAGCACAAATTCTTGATGAGAACAACGAATGGCAGCAAAACGGAAACTTCTCCAGTATACTTGAGTATAACGAATATGTAAATGCATTGTACGCTCAGTATGGTTCAAAATTCGGTTCGAAATTCTCTTACCTTTTAGGGCTTCGTTGGGAAGATTCTAATATCGATGTAAACCTTATAAACAAGGACGAGTATAACAACAAGCGTTATAATAACTTTTTCCCAAGTGCTTTCCTTACTTATGAATTTACAGAAGGAAGCAGCGCCAGCATTAGCTATAGCCGCAGGATAAACAGACCCAGAGGCTTTTTCATTAATCCGTTCTCAAGCCTGCAAAGTAACATTAACGTATTTCAGGGTAACCCTGATCTAGACCCGTCTAAAACCAACTCGTTTGATTTAGGTTATCTTAAAAAATGGAGAGACCTTACTCTAAGCACTTCGGCTTATTTAAACATTACCGAAGATTCATTCCAGTTTGTAAGAAGAACTGAAGATGCCCTGCCGGGACAAACCCCTATTACCTACTCTACCCCTATTAACTTAGCTAAGGAATACCGTTTTGGTTTTGAGTTTACCTTAAACTACAACCCTTTCAGATGGTGGAAACTTAATGGTAACTTTAACTTCTTTAGGGTTGAGACCGATGGTGACTATACATGGACTTATACTAACGGAAATGGTGAAGAGATTACCGATTTCCAAAACTTTGATAATACGGCATACACCTGGTTTACCCGCGTAAGCAGTAAAATGAACCTTCCGTGGAAAATGGACTGGCAGATAAACGGAACGTATAACGCTCCGCAAAACACAGCACAGGGACGCAGCCTTGGCATAATGCACTTTAATACTGCGTTAAGCAAAGACATACTTAAAGAAAAAGCTACTTTAACACTTAACGTAAGCGATATTTTTAATTCCCGAAAAAGAAAAAATTATACCAACCTGCCTACAGTTTCATCATATAGTGAATGGCAATGGAGAGAAAGACAGGTTACCCTTTCATTTACCTACCGCTTTAACATGAACAATCAACAACGCATGAAACAAGAAAGACAGGGACAGGGCGGTGACGACGATTTTAACATGGGAGGTTAATTATTAATTTTTACAGACACTCCTTAAAAAGGGCAGCTTTTATAAAAGCTGCCCTTTTTGTTTATTATGGAATGATGCATTTTAATTGAGATTCTTAATAACGTCAAAATATATAAAAAAGAGCCTTTCTACCTTCATTATGACAAACTCATCTGTCATGTCGACAACAGGAGACATCTGCATTCAAAATGTAAAAGAGATTTCTCCACTATACTATGTTTCGTATCGGAATGACAACGCCTACTGTCATTTTGAGCGAAACGAAGTGGAGTCGAAAAATCTATGATGTGAGATTGCCTCGCTCCATTGCATTACGCTCGCAATGACAACACTGTTACGTAACAACAGTGTGAGCAATGGCAATAAGCTCTGTAGCGTAAAGAAAATTATAAATGAGGCGTTAAAAGCATCCGCTGTTTGAGAGAGATCCTTCCTTCGTCAGGATGACAACCCATTTGTCATTGCGAGGAGGAACGACGTGGCAATCTAAATCTAATCCAATAAAAAAAGCAGCCCTAAGGCTGCTTTTAGTGAGTTTTAGTTTAGTTATAATCTTAAGGAAAAATTCCTCTTTGTTTATAAGCCATTTCAATTCTGGTTAATGCCTGTATGTAAGCGGCAGTTCTCCAGTCTGTTTGATACTGAACAGAAGTGTTGATTACCTTATTGAAAGCATCTTCAAGTTTCTTTCTCAGTTTCACGATAACATCATCCATTGTCCATATCTCACCGTTACGGTTTTGTAGCCACTCAAAGTAACTACCAATAACCCCGCCTGAGTTACAAAGGATATCCGGAATCATTTGTACGCCATTAGCAAGTAAAATAGCCTCACCTTCGGTATCAATAGGTCCGTTAGCACCTTCTGCAACTACTTTAGCTTTTACAGTGTTTGCGTTATCTTCGGTAATCTGGTTACCTAAAGCAGCAGGAATAATAACATCACAGTCAATCCCGAAGAAATCTTCAGACGGGTAATCCTGTGTACCTTTATAACCTGTAATAGTAGCATTATCGCTTTGGTATCTTAATAAAGCCTCAGGATCAATACCTTCAGGGTTATAAATAGTACCTGTAGCATCCTGTACACCTATAAGTATAGCACCGTTTTTGTGCATAAAGTGTGCAGCCCAGTACCCTACGTTACCAAATCCCTGTACAATATATTTTTTACCTTCTAACGAAGTACCGTTAAGCTTAGCCCATGACTCCAGTGTAACAACCACACCAAAACCGGTAGCACGGTCACGTCCTTCAAGACCACCAGATCCTACAGGCTTACCTGTAACAACGTGCTGGTTTTTAGAACGCTCGCTTGGTGATTTTGTAGACATATAAGTATCTGCAATCCAAGCCATCATTTGTGCGTTGGTATTTACATCGGGAGCAGGAATATCGTGTTCAGGTCCAATGTTATCACCCAGTGCATAGGTGAAACGTCTGGTAATTCTTTCAAGTTCACCCTGAGAGTACTTTTTAGGATCCAGTTGGATACCACCTTTACCACCTCCGTAAGGAAGTCCGGCAAGCGATGTTTTCCAAGTCATCCAGGTAGCAAGAGCCCTTGCGGCATCTATATCTACCGTTGGGTGATATCTTAGACCTCCTTTATAAGGTCCTAAAGCATTATTGTGCTGTACCCTATAACCGGTAAAAACTTCTACTTGACCATTGTCCATCTTTACAGGAAAGTGAACAACAATTTCATTATTTGTAATAGAAAGGATTTTTCTTACGCTTTCATCCAATCCCATAACGGCTGCAGCTTTTTCAAACTGATTCTTTACGTTTTCGTACATGCCCACGCGACGGGGCTTTTGAGTTGTTGCCATAACAAATTTTTTACAACGTGTGTTCTCTAAACAAAATTGCCTTAAAAAGACGTACAAATATATAGGAATTACCAATATGCAAAACGTTTTGATTAATAATTTTACAAAAAATAAAACCTAAAATTATCATTGCTGTAATTTGAACGTATTTTTAAGTATTAAAAATATACATATCATAAAATGTACCAAACTTTACAACTCCATAAACCACTAATTATCAACACACTATAATGGCGACTACTTTTTTCCCTATTTAAGTTGTAAATAGTTCACTTTTATAATATTATCTTTAGCCGCATTAACTAAAAAAATGGAACTAATAACAGCTTATGCCGGAGCATGTGCCATTGGCCTGGTTTTAGGGTTAATGGGCGGTGGCGGCTCTATACTTACCGTACCCCTGTTAGTTTATGTAATGGGTATAAACCCGATTTTGGCAACGGGCTATTCGCTGTTTATAGTTGGCTTTACTGCCGCTTTTGGCGGAGTGCAAAACTACCTTAAAGGTAATGTTGCCATAAAACAGGGTTTACTTATAGCTGTTCCGTCATTTATAACCGTATACTGCACCCGAAGGTATATAGTCCCTTCCCTACCGCAAAACATTATTGATACTAAGAACATTACCTTACACAAAGATACGTTTATTATGGCATTATTTGCTATAATAATGCTGCTTGCGGCACTTTCCATGCTTACAAAAAAAGAAACCGCACAACAACCTGATATTAAGACTGAAAAAACCAGTTACATCCGTATTCTTCCTTATATCATTTTAACAGGTATAACCATGGGGATTGTAGGTGCCGGTGGTGGTTTCCTAATCATACCCATGCTGGTATTTTTTGGCAAACTTAATATGAAAAAAGCTGTAGGTACTTCCCTGCTAATCATAGCAGTAAACTCCCTAACCGGATTTTTAGGAGATTTACATAACACAACCATAAACTGGCAGTTCCTGTTATCTTTTACTGCCATCTCGATTTTTGGTATATTTGTAGGCAGTTACCTGCACAGGTACGTAAACGAGAAACAGCTAAAAAAAGGCTTTGGAGTATTTATACTCATTATGGCCTGCTTTATTCTCTCTAAAGAAGTTTTTGGATTTTAATCTAACCGTGATATGAAAATAGAACAGATATACACAGGCTGTATTGCACAGGCAGCCTATTACCTTGAAAGTAATGGCGAAGCTGCCATTTTTGATCCGTTAAGGGAAGTGCAGCCCTATATTGAAAAAGCAGCAAAAGACAATGCTAAAATAAAATACATTTTTGAAACCCATTTCCATGCCGATTTCGTTTCGGGCCATTTGGATCTGGCTAAGAAAACCGGAGCCGAAATTGTATATGGACCAACCGCCGCTCCAGAGTTTGACGCTATTATTGCCGAAGACAATCAGGAGTTTAAAGTAGGAAACTATACCATCAGGGCTATATACACACCGGGACATACTTTAGAGAGTACGTGCTACCTGCTGTTAGACGAAAACAATAACATGCATGGTATTATTACAGGTGACACTCTATTTATAGGCGACGTAGGAAGACCAGACCTTGCACAGGCTCTTACCAGCGAACTTACACAAGAGGTACTTGCATCTCACCTGTTCGACTCGCTTCGTAACAAGATAATGGTATTACCTGATGAACTTATAGTATACCCCAGCCACGGTGCCGGAAGTGCCTGCGGAAAAAACATGAGTAAGGAAACTACTGATACGCTGGGTAATCAAAAGAAAACAAATTATGCTCTTAGGGCTGATATGACTAAAGAGGAATTTACCGCCGAACTACTGGACGGACTGGGAGCCCCTCCTGCTTATTTCCCTCAAAATGTTTTAATGAACATTAAAGGGTACGATAGCCTTGACAACATCATCAAAAAAGGTATTACACCGCTTACAGCACAACAACTGGAAGCTACAGCAAACAGCACGGGTGCTATAGTGCTTGATGTAAGACATGAAAACGACTTTGTAAAAGAACATATTCCTAACTCTATATTCATTGGTCTTCACGGAGGTTTTGCTCCTTGGGTAGGTGCGCTTATACGCGATGTAAACCAGCCTATACTACTGGTTACTCCCGAGGGTAAGGAAGAAGAAACCATTACAAGGCTTGCACGCGTAGGTTTTGATAACACACTGGGCTACCTTAAAGGTGGCATGGAAGCATGGAAAGCTGCAGGGTTTGAAACCGAAAGCATCCGCTCTATCTCTCCTGAAGAGTTTGCAGAAGGATTAGTACAAAACCCTATTACTGTGGTTGATTCACGTAAACCGGGGGAGTTTAGTAACGGGCATGTTGTTGAGGCTGTAAATATTCCGCTTGATTTTGTAAACGAACGTTTTGCAGAAGTACCAAGTGAGACCGACTTTTATCTTCACTGTGCCGGTGGTTACCGTTCGGTAATAATGGCATCAATTTTGAAAGCAAGAGGCTACCATAATATGATTAATGTAGAAAAAGGTTTTGGCGGAATTAAAAACACAACAGTGCAAACAGTTGTAAACCAAGCCCCTTCATGCAGTAATTCATAAATATAAAATAATTGTTAATGCTGCTGCTTACCATTTATTTTTAGATAATTTAGCAGCTTAAATAAAAACTATAAAAACCACATGAAAAAATTTCTTCTGTTTGCATCGGTAGCTGCTTTTGCAGTTTCCTGCAACGATTCACTTAAAGAAAATGAGTTCCTTGTTACAGGAACCATAGATACTATTTACAACGGTAAGCAGGTATTCCTTAAAGAAGCTCCAAAAGAGCGTATGGCTCAGCCTGTATCTTTAGATACAGCTGTTGTAGAGAACGGTAAATTTACTTTTAGAGGTATGGCCGAAACTCCGCAGGAGCGTTTCCTTTTCATTGAAGGAGAAGAAAAAAATGCACCTATCCGATTTTTTGCTGAAGAAGGTAATATTGCCATCAACGTAAATAAAGATACAATTTATAACTCTACCGTTACAGGTACCTTTAACAACGAAGTACTTGCTAAGTACAACAAGCTGAACAACGAAGTAAGCAAAAAAGGGCAGGAACTTAGCCAGGAGTATACCAAAGCTTCTCAGTCACAAGATGAAGAGGCTATGACGAAAATTGAAGATAAATTTGAGACATTCTCTGATGAGATGTACACAAAGTTTAAGGCTTTTATTGAAGAAAACCCTACAGCAGAAATCTCTATTCAGGCATTCCCTTCTTTATTAAGAAGTCAAAAAGCTACTTATGAAGAGCTTCAGTCTATTTTTGACAAACTGCCACAATCAAGCAAAGACAGTGATTTAGGTAAAAAAATAAGCGAATACCTTGAAAAGAAAAAACAGGCAGACGCTGCTAAATCGGCAACTTCTGTAGGAAAGCAGGTTCCTGGTTTTGCTGCTCCAACGCCAGACGGTAAAATGCTTTCTATTAAAGAAGCTATGGGTAAAGTTACTATTATCGACCTTTGGGCTTCATGGTGTGGTCCATGCCGTAAAGAAAATCCTAACGTAGTAGCTATGTACAACGAGCTTCACGGTAAAGGACTTAACATTATTGGGGTTTCTCTTGACGAAGACGGAGACAAATGGAAACAAGCTATCGCTGCCGATAAACTTACATGGCAACACATCTCTAACCTTAAAGGTTGGGATGAGCCAATTGCAAAACAATTTGGTGTAAACAGTATACCGGCAACTGTAGTTCTTGATGCTAACGGTGTAATTGTGGCAAGAGATCTTAGAGGTGATGAACTTAAAGCAAAAGTAGAAGAGCTTTTGGCTAAGTAATTCATTTACAATATACACTAAGGCGCAGTTAATCCCTGCGCCTTTTTTTATAAATATAATTTAGTAACTTAGGCGTACCTATGTAACAAATCAAAACCTTTACACTATGAAAAAAATTTTTGTAATCACCTTAACCGTTTTGGCCATCATGTCCTTTAAGGGGCTTGATTTGGTTGGAAATGAGTTTAAAATTGTTGGGACAGTAAATTCTGATTTTAACGGACAGAAAGTATATCTGGCAAAAACTATTACTGAGGAAGTAATGAGTAAACTGGACTCAACAATAGTAAAAAATGGAAAATTCACCTTTAGTGGTGTATCAGACAAGCCGGAACAGCGACTGATTTATTTTGAAGAAAAACGAATGGACGGGCAAATTGCTGTTTATGCCGAAAAGGGAAATATTACAGTAAATGTTAATGCTGAAGATATTTCAAAATCAGTAGTAGGCGGTACAATAAACAATAATGCACTGGCTAAACTAAATACAATACTTGTTGAAGTTGGTAATAAAGAGCTGGCTTTTAAAAATGAGCACATGGACAACTTTGCCAAAGCCAAGGAAGAAGGTGATACAGAAACCCAAAACAGGATTGTAGAAGAATATTCAAAACTTACCAAAGAATACAACAAAACCTATATTGCATTTATTGAAGAAAACCCTAACAGTGTTATATGTGTAGAACTTTTCCCTATTATACTGAGAGATCAAAATGTAAAAGCAAAAGATTTAAAACCGGTATATGACAAAATGGGGCCGGAGCCGAAAGCAACCGAAATGGGTCAGAAAATAGAAACTTACCTTAACCAGATGCTGGCAAATGAAAAAGCTATGGAAGCTACCGAAGTAGGTAAAACAGCTCCTGATTTCTCAGCCACAACTCCAAACGGAAAAACACTTTCGCTTAAAGAGGCAAAAGGTAAGGTAACTATTATCGATTTTTGGGCTTCATGGTGCGGACCATGCCGTAAAGAAAATCCTAATGTAGTAGCTATGTATAATGAGCTGCACGGTAAAGGACTTAACATAATCGGAGTATCACTGGATAAAGACGATGCAAAATGGAAAGGTGCCATAGAGAAAGATAATCTTACATGGCAGCACATCTCTAACCTTCAGGGTTGGGACGAACCAATTGCAAAACAATATGGTGTTACATCTATACCTGCTACGGTTATACTGGACAAAAATGGTGTTATCGTTGCCCGTGATTTAAGAGGTGAAGAGCTTAAGGCAAAAGTAAAAGAGCTTTTAGCCGAATAGTTTTTACCAAAAACCATAAACAAAAAGCCACACTATAGTGTGGCTTTTTTCGTTTTACAATAATTAGTATATTTATTTTCAAATATTTACATCTTACCAAACTAAATTGTTATGAAAAACTTATTACTTGTTAGTGCAGCTATACTGGCTGTTTCCTGCAACAACCTTAAAGAAAACGAATACCTTATTGCGGGTACTGTAGACCCTTCTTTTAATGGCAGACATGTTATTTTAAAAGAGAATAACGGAAGTATTCTGGCTATAAAAACGGTAGACTCTACCGTGATAGAAAATGGTAAATTCAGTTTTAGGGGCACTACAGACAGTATTAAAAGCGGGTTCTTTTACATTGAAGGAAAAGAGGAAGAACCTATGGCCGTGTATATTGAAAAAGGCGCTATTGATATTAAGGTCGATAAAGACACCGTTTCTAACTCAGTAATTAGCGGTACTCTTAACAACGATGCAATTTATGAATACCTGCAGTTGGATAAGAAGATCACCTCCCAATATTCTAAAATATACAACGCCTACAATGATGATTATATGAAAGCGATTAAGGAAAAAGATACTGCTAACGAAAAAAGGCTTAAAAATATATTTGATAATTTTTACAACAAAAACTACAGCAAGTACAGTGACTTCATGAAGGAGCACCCTGACTCTGAAGTATCTCTTTTAGCATTTAGCTCCTACTGCCGTTATAAAACAGATAAAGACTTTGATACGCTTAATAACCTTTACCAAATGCTGGGCAAGGAAGTAAAGGAAACCAAAAGAGGCAAAAAAGTGGGCAAAGAAATAGAGAGCATGGGGATAACGGAAAAAGCCAGAGCTAAAACTGCTGTTGGCACCCTGGCTCCTGATTTTAAAGGGACAACTCCAAACGGAGAAACTCTTTCTTTAAAAGAAGCTATGGGAAAAGTTACAATCATAGATTTTTGGGCTTCATGGTGCGGACCATGCATTCAGCAAACACCAAAACTGGTAAGCATTTATAACGAGTTTCACGATAAGGGACTAAATATTATAGGAGTTTCTTTAGACAATAAGGAAACCGAAGCAATATGGAACACAATGATTAAAGAACGTAACCTAAACTGGCAGCATATTACTAATTATACCGGATGGGACGACCCTATAGTTAAGGAATATGGCATAAAAGGTATACCCGAAGTTGTTGTGCTAAATTCAGAAGGTGTTATTGTTGCACGTGATATTGAATACCCCGAACTAAAGAATAAAATAAAAGAGCTTTTAGCTGAATAATCTTAATATAAATTAAGAATCCCCGCTATAGCGGGGATTCTTATATTCCTTTAACTTCACGTATTGAATCTGTCAAAGTTCTTTTATAATATTGCAAAGGCAGTCTTTGCTCGTAGGTCAAAGTATATTCATTCCCATTTGGCTTACCATCTCCCAGGCATTTAGAGTAATAATAAATACTATCAATATAAAACTCCTGTTGCACCAGTGAGGTGTAAATTTTGTACTCAAATTTACAACCTTGCCCGGCATCGTGGTATAAAACCATATTATCGGCTTTTTTATCAAATGTATCATAACCTCCCCATGCACGGCTTACTTCGTTACATATCACATTATCATACACACGACCTATCCTGCTCCTCTTCCCGTCAACATTAAGCAGTACAGCAAGTTTACGGTTATCTTCCCCGCAATAATCAAATCCGGGATAATCCAGATTTAATGATGGCGGAGAAATTATAACAAGGGTATCTGTCAAAACATCGTTATTTACATCCATGGGTTTTGCATCTATAACCCTATAGTAAGATGAAACCATACACCCGTAAGCCTTAAAATATCCTTTAGATTTTTCAATACATTCGGCAGAAGTCCCTTTAGGAATATCAAGCGTATCATAAGGCGAAACATGATACATAGCCTGCCTGTAGTTATCTTTACAGGAAATAAGACAAAGTCCCAAGAACAAAACGAGTAAGGCTGGTTTCATGGTTTTAAATTTGTATAAAAATAAAAAAACAACGCTATATTTCTATAACGTTGTTTTATATTCCTTTAGTTTTCTACCTTTCTAATTCAGCTGTAATCATCGGGCTCTATGTGTATCAGCACACGCCCTACCCCGGTGATTTGCTTACGCAGGTAATCTTCCAGTTCATGTGCCAGCCTATGCCCTTCCTTAACGGTAATATTGGCAGCAACAATAGCATGAAGTTCTATGTGATATACCATCCCTGCTTTCCTTACAAAACACTTTTCGGTACCCAGTATACCTTTTACCTTAACCGATGCTTCCCTAATATCCTCAACCACATCATCATACAAATGCTCGTCCATTATTTCACCCAGTGCAGGTCGAAAAATAAGATAACTGTTGTAAATAATAAAACCTGAGGCTAACAGCGCTGCCCAGTCGTCTGCCGACTCATACCCTTTTCCGCAAAAAAGCGCTATGGAGATACCTATAAATGCCGCTATCGATGTTATGGCATCACTACGATGGTGCCAGGCATCGGCTTTAAGAGCCGAACTGTTGGTTTCCTTACTCTTTCTAAGCACCATCCTAAATGATATTTCCTTCCAAATAATAATAGTTCCCAGTACAATTAGTGTCCAGCTTTTAGGCAAATCATGTGGTGTTTGTATATTCACTATACTCTCGTAAGCAATAACAGTAGCTGCCGTAATCAAAAAACCTACTACAATAAAAGTAATAAGTGCTTCTGCCCTTCCATGTCCGTACGGGTGGTTTTCATCTGCCGGGCGTGTGGAATATTTAATACCAAACAGCACCAGTATTGACGAGAATATATCGGTGGTCGATTCAATCGCATCGGCAATAAGCGCATACGAATTACCAAAAAAGCCCGCCGCACCTTTAAATAATGCCAGCAGGGTATTGCCTATAATACTAAAGTAAGTGGCCTTAATAGCTTTATCTATATTCGTTTCTAACATTGGTTATGGGGGAGTAAAGTTTTTGAAGATCTAAAGCAGGATTCCTGTCTTATTTTCACGGTACAAAAATACTATACACAGGTTAAAATATAAAGCTATCAGCACTTTTTAATTTAAAGATAACGTTCAATAAATAAAAAGTCCTTTTTATTTATTTAGATTTCAGCCATTTAAAAAATAGTTTTCAAAATACCCTAAAATATGTTTGTTTAGTAAGAAAACAGTACTATATTTGCACCGCATTAAACAATAATGCATGTCTAAAACGGCATGGGGAGATACTCAAGCGGCCAACGAGGACGGACTGTAAATCCGTTGGGAAACCTTCGCAGGTTCGAATCCTGCTCTCCCCACCAAAAATTAAAAGCCCCGCAACTTGCGGGGCTTTTTTATTTTCTGCCTTCATAAAATTTAAGACTGTTTGTTACAAAACAAATATCTTAGAAACATAAAAAAGCGATACTACGATCCACTGTTAATACCACAAAATAAATAATACCATCACTTTCAAGAGCATTTTTTTTCATATATATACTTATTATATTCTGTTAGTTTCCTCATCCAGCGATGTAGATTTAATCTCTTTACTCTTGCCTGAACCAAAATAATAGGTAACCTGTACAAAAAAGCGACGGGTTTCCCAACGGTTAGTCCAGTCTGTAGACACATTGTTAACCTGGGTGGTATGATTGTAAAGACTTTTCTTTAATATATTAGAACATCCGGCAGCAAGTACAAGTTTCTTGTTCAGCAGACTCTTTTTACCCGAAAGGCTGATGTCATAGGTAGCTTTAGAAAAACCATTTGGTGTACTGGAGCGTCCGTAGTAAAAACCAGTTATAGTCAGTTTCCAGTTATTTTTTAACTCAGCAGCTTGGTATAGGTTAATATTATAACCAAAGCCTGTGCCATTGTAGGCAAAGTTTTTAATGTGTGATTTTTCACTGTTAAGGTATGTATCTAAGCTCAATTGTACAGTCCACCATTTAGCAGGCTGGTAAGGCACAGAAGCCGAAAAACCAAACCTGCTGCCGTTTGCTGCATTAGCCTCATAAGTAATATTATAGTTTTGGTCACGCTGATAATCAATAACCTGTGTAAAACCGTTTTTAAATAAATATCCATAGAGGCTAAGGTTAAGCATGCTTTTATAGATATAATTAACCTGAAAACTGTTATAATACTGTGGGCTTAGTGCAGGATTTCCTGTTTGCAGCGTATAGGCATCTATATACTGATAATAAGGGTTAAGTGATAAATAATCAGGCCTGCCTATCCTTCTGCTGTAGCTAAACTGGTACTGGTGGTTTTCATTCCTGTAACCAAATGAAAACGACGGGAACAGGTTGGTATATTCACCTTTATTTACCTGTGCATTTAGCGGTGATACTGCCGTAAACCTATAATACTCGGCTCTAAGTCCTGCCTGCAAATTCCATGAACCAAACTCGGCTGAGGCCTGAGCATATATCGAGGTAAGTTTTTCATCATACTTAAAATCATTTACCAGCAGGCTGTCGGGTATAAACAAAAGGGCTGTATTGTTAGCTTCATAGCCGTTGTAATAGTTCATTTTTACGTGGGCATACTTGGCACCGGTCTCAAGATTTATGTTGCGAAACAGCTTGTGGTTAAAATCGGCCTGAACATTAGCAATGGTATATGATGTTTTATTTTTGCCTTCCAGATTCAGATATGTCCCGTCGGCATAATCATTACGCTGAAAACCGTTTCGCTCTGTGCTGTATTGTGCAAAATTTGCCTGTAGATCAAGCTTGGTGGTAAGACTGTCTGATGTAAAGTTGTAAAAAAGATTACCGGTTACACGGTTCTCGGGCGTATTAAAGTGCTGACTGAGGTTTACTCTGTTTTGTGGTATACTGTTAAGGTATTCGTTGGTATAGCCGTTAGTGATTTCGGTACAGCTAACTTTATAATATTGCCACTCGGTACTAATCACCTGATTCCGAACAATCTTACGCTCAACCGCAGCGTTAAAACTACCTGATTTTGTAACCGGTAACCAAGTGTTATACTGGTCAATAATTCTTTCGCCTTCTTCAGTAGCTATGGATTGCTTTATGTGCCTGTGGTTAACAGACTCACCACTATAATACGAGCCATTTGCCGTAACCGTCCACAGAGAATCGTTATAAAACAGCCTTCCTCCCTGCTGGCTTTTAAAATATTCGCCATAATATGCTGCCGTATTCACGCTACCGGAAAGCCCTGCCTTACGGCTCTTCTTCAGTATAATATTTATTATGCCCGCCGTTCCAGCTGCCTCATATCGAGCTGAAGGTTGTGCTATAATTTCAATAGACTTAATATCACTACCTTTTAAAGACCTGATGTATTCACGTAGGGCATCGCCGGTTAGCAGGCTTTTTTTTCCGTTAATCATTATTTGCAGGTCAGCACTGCCCCTATACACTAGGTTTTCATCTTTATCAAGACGCATTCCCGGTACAAGGCTTATGGTTTCAAGCCCGTTATTACCGTTACCAATACCCGCGGCCACAACATTCAGTATCGTTTTATCGCCTTTCATGGTTATTGCCTTTTGGCGTGCATTTATTACTACCTCGTCAAGCTGTTCCTGCTGCGGAGTAAGGATAACATTTATTTCCCGGGGCAAATTAGTCATACTGATTTCCTGAGTATAAGTAGTAAAGCCAAGGGAATTTACGGTAAAGGTGCCACTTGTAAATTTGGTTGGGATGCTAAGCGTATAGCTTCCTGTGTCATCGGTTTCTGTGTAAGCAATTATAGTATCTGCGTTGGTAATATATACCGAAGAAAAAGAAACAAGGGTATCATTCTGTTCTTTTACCACGCCTTTAATAGTAACCTGAGCCAGTGCCGGTAATGAGGTAAAAAGGATAAATGTAACAAGTAGTAATTTTTTCATTGTTGTATTAATTTTATACAGCAATATTAAGTTGCCTGTTTCAGGATAAATCACCTTTGGTACCAACCCGCCTGTTTGTAAAACAAAACGTTTATAACATGTTATTTTCGGGTTCGTTGTCTTAAAAACGGTATTTGTACTGTATTTTTACCTGTTTAAACAATATGTCAGCATACATATAGCATAAGCACTACTTTAGCACTATGAGCAAGAAAAAAGAAATACTTTACCATATTATATTCTGGTTCCTTTTCGTAGGGCTTGAACAGCTTTTAAAGAGCATAACGGTTTATAAAGATTTAGATACAACATGGAGTATTTTACAGAATTTAGGCTTCCTCTTATTGGAGCTCCTTATCTTTTACAGTAATTACCTGCTTATCTGCCCAAAGACAATTCCAAATAAAAGATGGCGCTTATTGATAGTAGCACAATTCGGACTTATAATATTATTCCCTGCCATACGTTTTGTGTATGAAGAGGTGATACTTTTTAAAATAACGGGCTATCATAATTATGATATGCGCGATCTCGATCCTCTGTATTACATATATGATAACTCCTATTATTCTATAAGGATACTGCTCTTTAGTCTTGTGGGATATTTTATGAAATACATGTGGAATACCAACACGCAGGTTACCCAGCTAATTGTAGAAAAAAAGCAGGCCGAATTACAGTCGCTTAAAAACCAATTAAGTCCGCATTTTTTGTTTAATTCGCTAAACGGTTTTTATTCTGATTTGTATGATACAAATCCCACCGTAGCTGCCGATATCCTGAAACTTTCTGAAATGCTTCGCTATGTTACTTACGAAAGTGAGAATGATATGGTGCTGTTAAAAGATGAAATACTGTTCCTTCAAAACTATATAGACCTCTTTAAAAGACGGTTTGACGGCAAAGTGGCTGTAACCTTTATACACCCTCATGATTTTGGTACTTACAAAATACCCTCACTGTTACTGATACATTTCGTTGAAAATGCCTTTAAACACGGTGTTACCGATGATGATGATAATCCTGTTGTTGTAGAGGCAAAAACACAATCGGGAAGGCTTATCTTTACCGTAAACAATAAGTACCGTGTCACACAAAGTTATGATGAGCACGGTATAGGTAATAAAAACATCAGCCAGAGATTAAATATCCTGTATCCTGAAAATCATAGCCTTAATATTGAGCAGGATACACAGTATTATAATGTAACACTTATCATACCATTAAGCTAATGAGTAATACTATAACCTGTATAATAGTAGATGACGAACCGCCTGCAATACGCCTGCTGCAAAAATATACTGAGCAGTTGCAGGACATAGAGTGTGTGGGTTCCTGTACCCGTGCGGTTGAAGCTCTTGCCCTTATAGAACAGCATAAACCCGATGTGATATTTTTAGATATACAAATGCCCGACCTTACCGGTATTCAGCTTTCGGCAATTATTAAAGATAAAGTGAAAATTGTATTTACCACCGCCTATCCGCAGTTTGCCGTAGAAGGTTTTGAAATGAATGCGGCAGATTACCTGCTAAAACCCATCCCCTTTAACCGTTTTATAGCTGCTGTAGAAAAGATACGTAAGCAAAATACAGATTCAGATAATGTAAAGATAACCGATGATACCAAAGATGATTATTTCTTTGTAAAAACTGATGGTAAGAACCGTTATCAACGTATAGAAATTAAAGACATTAACTATATAGAAAGTATAAAAAACTACGTAGTACTACATACCTCAAGCGAACAGGTGGTAACCTATAACACCCTTAAATATTTTGAAGAAAACCTGCCCAATAAATTGTTTATAAAAATACATAAGTCTTTTATTGCAGCTATAGGTAAAATTGAGAAAACCGACAATAATGAAGTATGGATTAACAGTAAGTGCCTACCCTTGGGTGACACCTACAAGAATGATTTTTTTAACAGGATAGAACAATCCAAAATTTGATGCGGTTAGAACAAAGGAAATCTATGTTCTTAGTTAAGCGTAAATGCTTTTTTATACATTTGTGATGAACTGAAAAATCAACAGACCATATAGCTTAAAAAAACAAAGCAAATGCTCTTTACAATTATAAAAATCCATTTATAGAACAATTGAATCATAGATTTTACAACAAAAATAACAACGAGAAAAACAGAATTTTACTGTTAATCGCTGTCCTTTCTCTTACAATTATAGGTTTTTCAATTATTATATCAATATACTCAGGAATATACCTGATTGGGTTTTTAATGTTTGCAATAACCCTATCTATAGTAGCTCCTTTCTTCGACCTGCCTAGCTTAAAGAAAAGCGGAAGAATTATTTATTATTCATCTTTATTTCTAACTGAAAAACCTAAAAATAATGTAGTTAAAATTCACGGCGGAACTTTATTTGATTACTACTTCGTAATTGACAGAAAAATGAACGGTAAACAAAGGACAGATTTCATAATCCAGCAGTATTTAGAAGGTCTTTTGTCTTTCATAGAAAAGCACAAAAACGATAATCAAATTAAAATTCACGGAACAAGCTACATTATAAATGAGAGAACAGCAGAAAAAATTGGTTTTAAAATTATTGAGACCGACATTTTACAAAAAGTGATTATAACCTATAATTACTTCAATATTTTGATTTCAAATTCAATTGCTAAAAACAAACTATCATTCCCTAATTTGTATAAGACCAGAACATTTGAGGCTGAAATCAATCAGTTAGTTGAGAGAAAAGAATATATTGAAAGGTTAAATAAATCACTGAAAAGAGAATATTGAGAATAATATATCTTTTAAAAACTAACATCAAACTTTCAAAATCAATACTGTCTAAATCTCTCTAAGCTGTTCTATTCAAAAGATAAGAGGTGTTTACATTTCATTTTACAAGATATAATACCTCTATTTCAAAAACCAAGGTTTCATCCGGAGGTATTATTCCCTTTCCTTTTGTACCATAAGCCAAATCAGGAGGAATAACAAAAGTTCCTTTTTCACCTGGCTTTAGTAATTTGACACCTTCATAAAAACCCGGAATCAGACTTCCTTTAGTAATGGTAAACAAAGGTGGATCACCACTACTGTAAGAGTCATCAATAACTTTACCATCACTCAATTTACATGTATAATGTATAGCATATGTACTTTCGTCCTTAACGGTATTTCCAATGTTCACTTTTTTTGTGACTTTATATTTTAAGCCTGTTTTAGTATGTATATATCCATTACTATCAGGCATTGATTCGGCTCCGGAATTATCCCCAAAAATACTACCAGTATCAACATCCATTACCAAACGAAATTTTTTACTATCCTTGTCAGGATTATATCCTCCTTCTTTAGGTGTATATCTCCATAATTCCTCTATAAGGTAGGTGCGCCCGTGTGCCATACCGCGCCCTATTATGGATTGTGATGATGGCGGATAACCGTTATAAACCTTATCTGCTACCATTTCTGACTGGGACACCCCGCTATCGCCAGGGCTACTTAACTTATAAAAAATCATACCAAGTTCGTTTGGTTCGGCAAACTGCGTCCTGTTTTTATAGGTGTATACATAGCGGTATTTAAACCCCTTTCGCTTATTTCCTCCTATAACATATTTAGTTTCTACCAGCCGTTGTTTTTGCCCGCCACGCATAGCATACTCCCACTCATCGTCACTTGGTAAACGAAAACTTTTTCCTGTTACTGCATTAATTTTTTCTATAAATGCTTTCATTTTGGGATAAGTTACATACAAATCGTTAGGATAAGCCAGTTCCATATTTTTGGTTAGTATACCTAATACAGGGTGTTCATACATAGCATCTTTGTCCGACCTATTTCTGTACTCCGGCGATACCGTAACATAAGAAAAAACCGGAGTTTGATATAATGCCCAGTATAACTCATTAGTTATGGTTGCTTTTGAAATATAAAAACTATTAGCTACCGTAGTTTTTACAGGACGATAATTAGTAGTATCCTTATATCCGTTTTTACGGTATACCAGTCCATAAGATTTTGCATTTTTATAAAAACTCCCTTTCTCTACCAAAACAAAACTGTTTAGGAATTCCTTAATTATTTTATCCTTTTTTGATTTTTCTGCAGCTTTTATTTCTGCAACCCTTGCATCCCATGCCGCTTGTGTTTGCGGAAATTTGCTTAGTTCTTTTTTAATAAAATAAACCTCTTTGTACTTATCTTCTAACCCTTCTATGTCATAATTATTTAAATAAAAATCACATTCATTATTTAATTTTTCCAACATTAAAAAACCAGACAGAATATAATCTAATCGGGATATACCTAAAACAAAACAGCTTCTTGCTATAATTCTCAAATGAAGTACTTTTGGATTCTTAAATCCTTTATCTTCCAGCACCTGCAATTTTGTTACAGCATTTGCATAATCTCCTTTCAGATAACATTTTTCAGCTTCTTCATATTCCAGTTTTGCCAGAGTATTTTGTCCTTTAACACTTGTTGTACAAAAGGCACAGAGTAAACAGATAATGATGAATATTTTATTCATAGCTTAGTATTTATTAGTTTTTCACTGGGTTACCCCAATAATCTAATTTTTGTTTTTTTGCAGGTGTACTTTGCTTCTTTTCAGGTGACGGATTGCCCGTTTTTTTTACCGGATTACCCCAATAATCTACTTTTACATCGGTATTCCGGGAAGCCACATTAGTATTTTTACCCTCATAGTATTTCTCTGTTACTGTAACACCTTCTGCTTTAAATTTTGTAATAAAAGCATTTCTTTCAGCTGCTGCCGCCTGTTCTGACGTGTAGTAACCTCTATATATACAATAGGGGTTTACGAGCTTGTTTATTTCACTTTTTATAGCATCCTGTAAAGGCCATGAACCATCAGCATAACGACCAATGGCAAATACATTAGTGATTTGAAGTTTTGCATCTTCTATTCGGGTATGGCTTCCATGATCAGTATAGTAGGCAAAATAATATAGCTTATCACTGTTAACATTTAAAGAGGAATTGGGCAGGGTGGCTCCCGAATAATAACCATGTTCCTTTAGGAATGCATTGAGGCTTTTTATTTTATTACTAAAAATTTCCTCTTTACGTCTACGCTCCTCATATTCCTGTTGTAACCTACGTTCTTCTGCTTCTTCCCTACGCTTACGTGCGAGCCACTCCCGCTCCTCCCGAGCCTCCTTTTCTGCATATTCTTTCTTAATACGTTCATTTTGAGCATCAAAATAAGCATTTACTCCGCTTTTCTCCATATAATATCCGCCGGGATTAGTAGCCTGTTGCAGCTTCTCTTTTTGCTGACGCTGATAAACCTCTCTTTCATACAGCATTTGCTCATAGGTTTTAGTGGTTTCTTCCTTCCTGTACGAATTTGAAGTGGTGTTAGAATTTGAAGTATTTTTTGAAGCTGTATTTTTATTAGACTGATTAGATGATGAAGTAGATGCTGTGTTGTTATTAGATTTTATTGTTGTTTGTGTAAGTGATGCATTGGGCGAGGCTTGGGATACATTATTTTCTTTAGCCTGTTTCTCTGCAGTTTCCTTCTGTAGCCGTTCCTGTTCAGCTTTGTTAAGAATAGCTTTGTCGGCATCTTCCACTAAAGCCAATGTCTTTGGGTCTTTATTTAACAGATAAGCTTTTTGATATAACTCTTTTGCACCTTTGTAATCTGCTATTCCATACTGTACATGTCCCTGACGTAAATACGAGTCTGCCTGCGCTTTATTTTCGGCCTCTCTTTTTCCTGTTTCAAGCAACTTTCCAATTTTATTATCTAAATCCTTAAACCCCCTTAAATTCCTTGATACTGCCTTAATAGAAGTAACCTGAACTTTAAACTTACTTAAAAAGGCCGCAAGAGGGTCGGCCTCCTGAGTAATCTTTAATTTCCCTATGGCAGTTACTATTTCAGGCCCATAAGTAAAAAGTCCCCCGTTAATGGTGCTATTTCCCAACTGCGAAACATACTTCTTATTGTTAAAAGTATATTGTTTTCCTGTAATGGGATCTGTATACTGCCCTTCAATTATAAAGTTCATACTCCCACTCAATACAACCTGAAAATCAGAAGGATTATATAGCATTTCTCCTCCGCTTGAATTATATCCTCTAATCTTAACAGGCTTATCAATTGAAAACTCAAAAGTTACCTTGACTTCCTGTAAACCAGTAGATAATCTTTCAGGTAATATCCTTAATCGCCAGAAACCAAGATTTGTTTCAGGATTTATGTTTTTAAATCCGCTTTTAAATTCAAAGCCATTATCAGGTACAAGACTTACTAACCCCTGCCCTGATCCGCCATTAACTACACTTTGTGCATTAAGCTTCAGGCTAGATATAATAAATACTATTATGATAAATGTTCTCATGTTGCCCAAGCTTTAAATTATAGATTATTAATACACCTTGTAGTAAAATACTCCAGCATACCTAATTCATTGTTATTTAGTTAATCAATCTAAACCTATTCAAAAATAACCAGAACAGTATACACATAACAATACCAAGTTTTAGGTATTTTTATATTCAATATATTAAAGCATATTTGTTCACAGCTATAAAAAAACAAATGGGGAAGCGGTTTATTTTTTTACTATTAGGCGTTTTATGCAGCTTTTCAGGTTGCCTTAATCCCATTATGGCTCAGGATAAAGCTATTTATTCTGACACCCTGTTTGTTAATGGGCCTAACTCTGAACATCTTTCCAAATACCTTACCTTTTGGGTTGACAGTACAAAAACTCCCGATATAACTAATGCTGAAACAGCATTAAAAAAAAATAAGTTCATTCACTGGAATCGGGAAACAACCCTTAATCTTGGATTAAACCCACATCCGTTGTGGTTGCATCTTAATGTAAAAAGCACGGTGCCTGATTTAAAAAAATACTGGTGGGGCTTTTATACTCATGCTGATACTATAACTGTTTATCAAAAATCTGCTATTGGCTGGATAAGTACAGATACCCTTACTTATGGATTACAACTCTCCAAACGAAAAATAAAAACCCGATTTTCCACCGCCGAAATAATACTAAAAGGCTATGAGCACAAAGAACTATTAGTTAAAATTGAAAACTACAGACATACTCAAAATGCTATTACCGACTTCACTACTCCGGAGAATAATTTATTTTGGGAAACAAATTTTTATTGGTCAATCGGCTTTTTTATAGGGTGTTTTTTACTAATTAGTAGTATTAGTTTTTTTATCAGTATTGTACTTCGTGAAAAAAACTTTTTTAGATATGGAGTCTACCTAATCTTAATCATTGCAATGGCATTAATGGAGGAGTTAATGGTTCCTTCTATTTCTAATCCGTTTCTTTTTAATATCCTAAAAAGGCTACATTCTTTACCCATAGCTATAATAGCTTTGGCTATTCACTACCATATCATACTATATATTATCAA
This sequence comes from Flavobacterium rhizophilum, assembly GCF_046000485.1. Taxonomy (NCBI): domain Bacteria; kingdom Pseudomonadati; phylum Bacteroidota; class Flavobacteriia; order Flavobacteriales; family Flavobacteriaceae; genus Flavobacterium; species Flavobacterium rhizophilum. Next base: position 83,407 of record NZ_JBELQB010000010.1, on the reverse strand, counting down.
ACCGGAAAGCACCAAAAGAAAACTGATTAAGTTTCTAACCCGGCTTAATAATGTATTCCTACTGTATGGTATAGTGTATTCTGTTTACTACTTTATCTACATGGAAAAACTGAATCATGGGCAATGGTTTTATCCCTTTATGTGGTATACAGGAATTGCAGTCGTGATTTTTGTTATTCTCATAACTGCAGTAATGATGATTGTAACTATGCAACAAAAGAGATTATTAATACCCGGACTCATTTTGGCTTTTGTTATTCTATATTTTAATCCGGCAGGTTATTTTCTAAACTATGCGGGAATACTAAGCTATTATGAAGTAACCTATCCTAACCAATTTTACTGGATAGTGTGCATAGAGTTTATAGGTATAGGCTGCGTTTTAGCCTGGCGTTACAAAAAAACCGTTCAAAATCATTATCAGCTTTTACAGGAAAAGGCCTTACAGGACGAACTATCTCTTACCAGGGAGATAGAGATACAGGAACAGGAAAGGGAACAAATTGCCCGTGACCTTCATGATGATTTAGGCACTACTATAAGCGCAATAAAACTCATTGTAACAAACAGTTACCTTAACGACAAAACCTTGGTTAAAATGATAACAAAGGCTAATAATGATTTGAGGTACTTTTTTAACAAGCTAACACTACCACAACAGGGATTATTTGACATTCTTAGGGATAAGGTGGATGAACTTAATAACATTGGTACTATACAATTTGTGTTTATAACTACAGGTGAAGAAGATATAGTACCCGATGCTTTAAAATTACCTATCATACGGATTTGTTTTGAATTATTATCCAACGTACTAAAACATTCCCAAGCTTCTGAAGCCACATTACAGTTGTTTGCCGATTCATCACAAGTACAAATTATGATGGAAGATAACGGTAAAGGATTTGATCCTAAGGCGAAAAGCAATGGGATGGGTATAAATAATATATATGCCCGTGCTAAACGATGGAATGCAGAAATACATATTTCAAGCGGAGCTAATGGAACTACAACTATTGTCACAATTCCTTTGAATTAAAAATCAATAATATGAAAGAGAACTATAAAATAATCATAGTAGATGACCATCAGCTCTTTGCCGATGGTATGGTACGTATTTTAGCAGACGAGGATGATTTTGAAGTAATTGGTATTTGTAATAATAGTACCGAGCTTTACCATATGCTCAATAACCATAAACCTGATTTGATAATGCTGGACATACAAATGGGAGGTACTAACGGGCTTGAGCTTTGTAGTGATTTAAAAAAAACAATGCCTCAAATAAAAATTATACTGATTTCAATGTTCGAATCTTTGAATGTGGTTAATGAGGGTAAAAACTCAGGTGCTAATGGATATATACCTAAAACTACTGATGCCGCACTGGTTAAAAAATCAATACGGGAAGTGATGGAAGGAAAAGATATTTTTATTAAACCCGTAAACCCTGAGACAAAAGTTGATTTGGAGGGAGGATCATATGCTTTTTTACTCAGTAAACGTGAAAGGGAAATTATTCTATATGTTAAAAAAGGATTTACATCAAAAGCTACTGCAGAAGAACTTAATATCAGTCAGTTTACGGTTGACACTCACAGAAAGAACATCTTAAGAAAACTAAAACTAAATTCCCTTAAAGAACTTATCTCTTATGCTTATGAAAATAACTTATAAGCCAAGCCGAATACGACTTTTATAAATAACACTTTCCTCTGGCTAACGCTTTAATTCCTAAAATAATAAAAGTGAATTTTTGACAGGTAGTGTTTTGTTTAATGATGTTCAAATTTTAAGAGCATCATAAATCCATAATTCCTCTACAAACTTTGTTTAACCTGTTTTTTTAAATCTATCATAAAAATATCAATATTTTTCAAACAATGAATGACTACCGGTGAGTTGTGTGATACACAGCCTATTCCACTAATCAAGATAAACTACAATTGTTTTATATTTAAATACAAAAGCCAAACAAAATATAAAACATTAAAAACCAGAAACATAAAGCACAACCTAAACAACTGAACAATAGTTAATTTTAAATTACATATTGTTAAGAAATGAGTAAAATATTTTTTGTTTAATTAATTTTGAAAATGTTTAAACAAAAAAAATAGATAACCATGAAAAAAATTACAAAATTTCTGACAGCTATTTTTCTTTTAGCACTTAATTGTGCCACAGCACAGACAGCCCGTGTACAGGTAATACATAATTGTGCCGATCTTGCCGCACAAACCGTTGATGTATACCTTAATGGGACTATACTTCTTAATGACTTTGCATTCAGGACTGCAACACCTTTTATTGATGCACCTGCAGGTGAAGAGATAACTATTGTAGTGGCTCCCGGTAACAGCTCTTCTGCTGATGATGGTATTTATACACTAAGCACTACACTAACCGAAAACGAAAAGTATATTTTAGTAGCTAACGGTATTGTAAGTGCTATCGGTTACAGCCCAAATCAGGCTTTTGAGATTTCTGTTTACAGTGGTGCACGTGAAATGGCCATGTCTGCCGGTACTGATATACTGGTAAATCACGGAGCTACAGATGCACCGACTGTTGATGCAGTTGAAACCAGTATTCCTGCCGGTACTGTTGTTAACGACCTTTCCTATCCTTCATTTACAGAAAATTATCTGGAACTGGCAACCCAAGACTATATACTTGATATAACAGATGAGACAGGTATGACTGTTGTAGCATCTTATCAGGTACCTTTAGCAAGCCTTAGTCTTGATGGTGCAGCACTTACTGTATTAGCCAGTGGTTTCCTTGATCCTTCAATGAACAGCGACGGACCTGCATTTGGACTGTGGGTAGCTACTGCTGAAGGCGGTGATTTAATTGAGCTACCTCTTGCTAATCAAACAGCTCGTGTACAGGTACTTCACAATGCAGCCGATCTCGCTGCTCAAACTGTAGATGTTTATCTTAACGAAACCCTACTTATTAATGATTTTGCTTTCAGAACTGCATCTCCTTTTGTTGATGCCCCGGCAGGAGAAGAAATAACCTTAAGTGTTGCCCCTTCAAACAGTACTTCGGTTGAAGATAATATTTACTCGGTTAACGTAACACTTGATCCTGACGGAACATATATTGTAGTAGCTAACGGAATTGTAAGCGAATCAGGGTACAATCCTTCTCAACCTTTCGGCTTGTTTGTTTACCCTATGGCAAGAGAGATGGCAAGTATGAATGAAAATACCGATATATTGGTATTCCATGGAGCAACCGATGCTCCTACTGTTGATGTACAGGCTGTTGGTGCAGGTACTCTGGTAGATGATTTGGAATACAGCAACTTTAGAGATTATTTAGAGCTACCTACAGATGATTATATAATTAGTATAGCAACAGCAGACGGGGCAACAGTTGTAGCTTCCTATCAGGCACCATTAAGCACATTAGGACTGGAAGGACAATCCCTAACGGTATTGGCAAGTGGTTTCTTAGATCCTTCAGAAAATAGTGATGGTCCGGCTTTTGGCCTATGGGCAGCCACCAGTGCAGGAGGTGCTATGCTTGAGTTACCGCTCACTACACTTAGTACCGATGAATTCCAAAGCAATAACTTTACCGTTTACCCTAACCCGGCCATTAACAGTATAAATATAACCGGATTGAGAACTACTGAGGGAACAGCAGAGCACAAAATTTTTGATTCCTACGGACGTAAAGTAATAGCTACCACAAACAGTACTATAGATGTTTCGGGGCTTTCAGCAGGAATTTATAATATTATATCTACTGACGGACAACAAGTAAGTACACAAAAACTTGTAATAAAAAGATAAAGTTCCATATCATCCTCTTCCCCATTTTAGCGTATCGTGTAACTATATGAGTACACGGTACGCTTTTTAACTAACTTAAATGGAGTTTCCTACTGATTATAATAAAATTATAGAGCGGATAACCGCCATTAATCCTGTAGCATATGCACAAACCAGAAACTATACTACAGGCAGTGTTTCTATGCTCTCGCCATACCTTTCGAGAGGGGTGATAAGCAGTAATGAGGTGTACTCCATTATCAGAACTAAATACAAAGCTGATCAGTGTGAAACATTTGTAAAGGAACTTTTATGGAGAGAATATTTCCAGAGATTGCTACAAAACAATGTATCATACATCTCTCCTACAGGATTAAAATATAAAGAAGGGATACCTGATGCGCTATTACATGCAGCAACAGGTATAAGAGCTATAGATTATGCTATTTCATCACTTTACACCACAGGCTATATGCACAATCATGTAAGGATGTATACAGCATCTGTTTGTAATATGTCTGGGTATAGGTATAATATTCCTGCACAGTGGATGTATTATCATCTGCTGGATGGTGATGTAGCCAGTAATTATTTCAGTTGGCAGTGGGTATATGGTTTACTTAACGGGAAAAGATACATTGCTAACCAAGATAATATTAATAGATTTTGCAGTACAGTACAAAAAGATACCTTTTTGGATTACCCTTATGAAGTGCTGCAAAATATTGAAGGCATTGAGGAACTGAATCAATACAGTAATATCACTTTTACTACCCTATTACCTGAAACTAAAAACATAGAGATAGACAGCAAACCTGTTCTTATTTACAACTCCTATAATCTTGATCCTAAATGGCATGTTAACGAAAATTTTAACCGTGTCCTTTTACTGGAGCCTTCTCATTTTAAGACCTATCCCGTTAGTGAAAAGGTCATGAATTTTATTTTACAACTGGCAAGTAATATTTCTGGCATACAAATTTACATTGGGGAATACGACAATCTTAAAAATAAATTCCCTAACATATTTATTGCCAAAGAGCATCCCATTTTTAAATATAAGGGAGCTGAAATCGAACCTCGTGAATGGCTAGCCGAAGAGATTACAGGATATTTCGCTTCTTACTCCAAATACCTTAAAACAATTAAAAAAAATGACTATGAATACTTCCGATTCTAAAACTTACATTGTAGCCGGAGCCAGTAGTGGAATAGGACTGGAACTGGCGAAAACGTTGGTTAAAAATAATATTGTATACGGCATAAGCCGTACTCCCGGTGAACTTCAGCATCATGAAAACTACAGGCACATCCTTTTTGATTTTTTAACTGATGAAAACCTTCCCGATATTTCTGCAAATGCAAACGGACTGATATACTGTCCGGGGAGTATAACCCTTAAGCCATTAGAACGACTATCTGTTAGCGATATTGATAATGATTTTACTATCAATGCAAAAGGTGCATTCTCTTTTGTAAAAAAATATACAAACAATATTAAAAACAGTACCAATGCGTCTATACTTCTATTTAGCAGCGTAGCAGTACAAACAGGCCTGCCCTATCACATAAGTATTGCTATGGCAAAAGGTGCTGTAGAAGGACTCACTCGTGCTCTTGCTGCAGAACTCTCCCCTACTGTTCGGGTAAATGCAATTGCACCTTCGTTAACCAACACGCCATTGGCAGGTGCATTACTTAACAGCGAAGCTAAAATAGAAGCCAATAAACAAAGGCATCCGCTAAAAAATATTGGTTCGCCGCGGGAAATAGCCCTATTTGCAAATCATTTGCTTACCCAGTCTACCTGGATAACAGGACAGGTTTTTGGGATTAACGGAGGAATGGGGACCATTATAAAATAAAACCCTTAACATTGATTATTAATGATGAAAAACAAATTTTCGGAAGAAGATACCGACAGAATAATAGAGATGGCTTGGGAAGACCGAACTCCTTTTGAAGCTATTTATCATCAGTTCGGCCTAAGAGAAGATGAAGTGAAGAGTTTTATGAAAATCCATTTGAAGTTCTCCAGCTACAGGCTATGGCGAAAAAGAGTTGAAAACTGCAAAACCAAACATGCTGCAAAACGTATTGCAGGTATTACCCGTTTTAAATGCACAAGACAAAAGTTAACGGGTAATAAAATTTCTAAACGTTGAAAAAAGTAAAAAAAAAGAATTTACCCATTAAAACATGTGTTGTATGTAACCGTCCTTTTACATGGAGAAAAAAATGGGATAAAAACTGGGAGGAGGTTAAGTATTGCAGTAAAAAGTGCAGTAAAAACAAATCATGAAAAAAACTGCAAAACTGGGCATGATATACCGATTATGATACAAAATGAACCCTGAAGAAAAATCGGATATTCTGCAAAAAACAACTAATTACCTCCATGAAATTGAAAGTCTGTAAAATTTTCATATCTTAATATACCAACAATAAGATACACAATGAATATTAAAAACAATTTCAGGATACTGTATACAAGAGTCATTAACAGTATTGCATTTCTACCGGCTATAATTGCTATATGTTTTTTAATATTATCAATCATCATGTTAGAGATTGATTTATCATCTTTTGGTACAAAACTTAAATCAGGTACTGGCTGGCTACAGTTAAAAGATGCCAGTACAGCAAGGTCAATCGCCTCTACAATAGCAGCTGCACTGCTTTCTCTTACTGTTTTTAGCTTTACTATGGTAATGGTAGTACTTAATCAGGCTGCCTCACAAATGAGCAACAGGGTACTTACCAGTATGATTCAAAATCGCTTTCAACAAATTGTACTGGGTTATTATATTGGCACCATTGTGTATGCTCTCGCTATATTAACCACTATACGTGATACAAGTGACTCCATCACAATCCCCTCACTTAGTGTTTATCTGCTTATTGTACTAACAGTAATAGCTGTTTTCCTTTTTATTTATTTTTTGGATTATGTTACCAAGACAGTAAAATATGAAACAGTAATAGAAAGGATTGAACGGAAAACACTTACCGCAATATCTAATACATTTAAAAATGAAGTTGCAGAATATACCATGTCACAATCCAAAGGTATTCCCATAGCAGTTCCTTACTCCGGATATTTTCAGGGCCTTAATACAGATAGTTTGCTAAAAACAACTATAGAAAATGATTTGATAATCCATTTCTGTTATAAACGGAGTAGTTTTTTATTAGATAATACCATATTAATGAATGTTATCTCAAAAAAGCCCATGACTAAAGAAGTTGTAGACAAAATAATAGGGACTATAGATTTATACAACGGACAACCCATTGAACTAAATGCTGATTATGGCTGCATGCAACTAAGCGAAGTAGCTATTAAAGCATTGAGCCCGGGAATAAATGATCCTGCAACTGCTGTGCTAAGTCTTAATGCCCTTACAAATGTTTTAGCCAGCCGCTTGTATAGTAAACTGCCTGAAGTTTACACCGATAAAGAAAATATGCCACGAATATACTGCCCGTCATCAGGTTTTAGAGAAATATTTAAAACCTGTATCATTCCAATATGGAATTACGGTAAAAATGATCAATTTATACAGGAAGCAATGTTAAATGCTATAGCACTTTTAAAACAAAGAGATATAAAAAACAGCTATCATGATCTTTTTGATAAACTTCAGTTTAAAATCAATGAATTGAAAGAAAAAAATAAACTGTAAACAGCTAATACCAGTTATTACTTAAACAATGTAGTAATAGCTAATATAATTGCAGAATAAGTGTAATTACCTAATTTCCAATTACTATCTCTAATAAATCTGTTTGATTGAAACTAAAATTAAAACAAATGGTTTGTTTGTAATATTTAGATAGAAGTTTTACCTCTATTGTACCTTAAATCTTCTTCAGCTAAGGCTACCAAGATATAATTTGTGACAAAATCATGGTACATTTGCACGTTAAAAAACATCATGAAGCCACAAAACATGGGTGAAAGTATGAAACAGTAACCTAAAAAAAAATATTTTAATAAATAAATTATTATTTTTCAATAAGTTAAATTCAAAAGACTATCTTTACAAAAAATTTAAATTATTTAAAATGCAAGAAGGTACAGTAAAATTCTTCAATGAAGAAAAAGGTTTCGGATTTATTACTCCGGCTAATGGAGGAAAAGAAATCTTTGTTCACGTTTCAGGTCTTACGGAAACTATTCGTGAGAATGACGTAGTTCATTTTGATGTTGAAGAAGGGCAAAGAGGCCCAAGTGCAAAAAACGTAGTCGTAGCTTAATATTCTATAAGATTCGTTACAAAGCATCTGCAATTAGCAGATGCTTTTTTTTTGTCTTCCTGTTAGGCATGAAATAAGTCTTTCTATCTAATTAAATATTTTTATTTTTAATATCTTATAGAATATAGTTTAATTAGCCGTATTAAAGAGCTACCTTATTTAGCTAAACTCCAATCAGCATGACTATTAATTTTTTTCGGTTCTATCTGCTACTACTCCCTACCCTGTTATGGGCACAAGATAATTTAGATATAAAAGTAGATGCCAGGATGGAAGCACTGAGTATTTTTTACACACTGGCAACAGCAGACACACTGGATATAAAACCTACTCCGTCAACATACTACAGGGATGTAAAACTGTATTTTGAACCTTTTAAAAACCATGAATCATTAAACTGGTACAGAAACCTTGACGCTTGGGATGGTTATGATATGGCTTCACTGGGGCTTTTCCTTTCAGGACAATATCCTTTTACTATAACTATTGAACCGGAAGTGAAATATATAAGAAGTTCTACTCCCGAAACATTTCTTTACCAATTTAATAAATTTTATAAGGATACAGATATGTATAGCTTTATCAATAAGCACAAAAAGCTATACCAGTCTGTCTGTCAAAGTGCAGAAGATACTGTTAAAACTTCGGGCATATTAAACAATATACAATCCTTCTACGGTACTACTGTTGAGAGCAAGTTTGTTATCTATTTAGATTTGCTAAATAATTTAGGCAGTAATGCTATTAGCAGCAATGATCCCCTGTTTATTAAAGAGAGAATGTTCCGGCTGGCATATCTAAATGATGAAAGCAAAAACTTAACAGATGAGTCTCCCGTAGTATTTACACCCTACATTAATGTAGTAACACACGAAATAAGCCACCTCTTCCTTAAAGAGTTTATTCCAAAATACCGCCAGCGTCTGTATAAAATACGTCACCTGTTCCTCACCACAAGTAGCGGAGAGGTATTAAATGAATCTGAATGGGAAAACGAACTTGATGAACTACTTGTAAGAGTTTGTACAGCACACATTTTAACCCAAAAGTTTGGTAATGAAAAGGGAATTGAGGAGATTAACAATCAGGCAAAACATTTCAAACTGGCAAAACCACTTTATGATTTTTTTGATTCATACCTATCTAACAGGACTTCCTTTAAGGAGATTGATACCTTTTACCCGGAGATAGTACAGTTTTTAGAAAATTACAAACAATAAAGAAACATAAGAAACCAAGCGTTAAAAAATAGTTATCAATTTTGCGTGATGTCCTGTAAATACTATCTTTACACCAATTAGTAACCAATATATTATACAGTATAACATGAAAGAATTATTTGACCAGATTAACGCACAGTTTGAATCGTTTAAAGCAGAAGCTGAGCAACACATCGAGAAAGGTAACAAAGCAGCAGGTACCCGTGCCCGTAAAGCAGCTCTTGAAGTAAGCAAACTAATGAAAGATTTCAGAAAAGTTTCTGTTGAAGAGTCTAAAAAATAAGACTATAACTGTATAGTTATACATTATAAAAAAACCTGCAAAATTTGCAGGTTTTTTTACTTTTACAATTATTTCACAGGGAGTTTCTTATCAAAATAAAGTTTGATGTTTGAAACCACTATATAAACAGAATCTTCCGCTTCACTCTCTTCTTCGTGAATATATTCCTCAAGAATGAAACCTCTAATAATTTTTGATTTTTTTTCATTACATTCTACCCCAAACCAAACATTTTTATTATCTCCTGAATAGAAAGTATCAAGAGCAACTTCATTTATATTACTAAAATCATCTTTGATAGAATCTGAAACACAAACCATTACATGACTATCTGAGATATGGGGTGAATGATAATCCACCTTTATAATCTGACGGCCTACGACAAGATGATCGGGATAGTTAATGTTAGCATAAACACTTTCCTCCTTGATATTATTTCTATCATCATAAATAATGGATTGATTTGCATGTTCTTGACCGTTAATAACTAAAAACTCATGCTTTGATTTTAGCGCCCCGTTTTCATCGTAACTTGACCACCAACCTGTTTTTAAATCACGATAAAGAGTTCCTGTTATTCTAACATTTTCATTTGGATAATACCTCTCAATAATCTTATTGTCCTGATCAAGCCATTTTGTTACACTTGTTTTTTTTCCATCATTGGAAAACCATGTCTTTTCTTTTAATATTCCATTTTTATACAACTCGATTTCAATAATATTCCCATTGTTGTCATATATTTTCTTTTCTTCGGTATTATCATCACCACAACCTATTAGTAAAAAGGTGAATAATACAGCTAAACAAAATTTCTTTAATTTTTCTTTACTTACCATCCTTCAATCATAAAAGCCCAAATTTATAACTTCTAACCTAAACTTCACTTCAACATAACTATAAACTACTTCTCAAGTCAGTAAAAAATGAAAAGTGCAATTTAGGAACCTAAAAAATTGATGATTTCACTAAATGTTGCATCAGGAGCTTCTTCACAAACAAAATGTCCACAATTCTTTATTTCAAACAGTTGAAGATTTTCTACAAGTACCGGTAAAACCATTTCAAGTAATTTAAAACCACTTCCTCCAATTCCTAAAACAGGTATTTTTAAAACCTTATTATGTTTATTATCTGCTATATCTTTTGGAAAAGTGCTGTACCATTTATTACTTGCCGAAATAGCATAATCATATTCATAAGCATTTGTGTATACAGCTCTATCAAAATCAGTAATTGTTTCTTTATCAAAACAGAGATTATTAAATATATAATCCAACACTAAATTATATCTTCCTTTTAGTAATTTCTCGGGTAATTCATCAATCTGATTAAAAGCTACCCACCAAGGGTAAGTATAACCTGTTGATTTATCAGTTAAGTCCATTAACGGAAGCATAGGTAGCCTGTACATATTCTCATCTGCCGGAGGGGTATCTAATATAATAAGCTTAGCTACCTTATCAAGATAATCACACGCTAAGCTGTAAGCAACAGATGCCCCAATATCATGCCCTGCCACAAAAACCTCATCATAGCCCAATTCAATAATAAGCTCATAAATATCTTTAGCCATGTTTTTTTTATCATAACCATCGGTTGGTTTATCTGTTGTACCCATCCCTCTAATATCAATAGCTATTACAGTATAAAAGCCAGCTAGCTTATTCATAAGCTTATGATAGCTCCACCATGTTTGGGGCCATCCCGGTAATAAAAACAAAGGCTTACCTGTGCCTCCCTTAACATAATGAAGCTTAATACCATTAGTGCTTATATAATGATTTTCAAATCCGGGAAGATGCTGTACTAAAGCTTCATCAGATAATTGTTCCTCTAAATATTTCATATTATTATTTAATAGTTAATCCAATCCCCTTACTAAATGAATACCATGCAATCTTTTTAACTTCATTAGGAGCAACATCACCTGATTCCAATACTTCAATAGTACCGTCAACTATACATCCAAATAATGTATAAACCCATGCATCATTTAAATCCTTATTAATCAAATCTTTTTTCCTTAATTCAGAAATAACACCAAACCACCTAGACTTTATATTATCCATACCTGTTTGTTTTTCATTCATAGAAAGTTCAGAAAAAGATTTTCTCTTATCCAGTTTTTGTAAAAACCTGAATTTACTTCCGCAATCAATTACTGCATATAGTGTTAGTTCTAGCTGTTTCACCGAGTTATTTGTGGCATAATAGGCATCCTGCATCATACCCTGACAATGTACCATCATCTTTTCTCTGCAAACATGTATAAGGTCGTCTCTTCCCTTAAAATGGCGTTGCATTGTTCTTGAAGAAGTCCCTGCTTTTTGAGCAACAAGATCCAGATTTGCCGAAAAATCATTGTTAAATATTTCAATTGCTGCGTCTACTATTTTATCATACGTTTTACTCATGTCGCTAATATACGACATTTATCTTTAAAAAAAGACAAAAATTACTTATCCTTTTTCGCTGCCTACAATTTATGATAATGGGTGTATGAAATACTCAATAAAACTATAAGTACTATACCCGTTGCCCAATGACACCCTAAAGCCTGTACTGCCCCTTGTTAAGTAGGTTGAAAATCACCGTGAAAAAATAAGAACCAGAGAAATTTAAACCTCATCACAATGGTTTTTAATATGTTAAAGAAAACATAATCGGCTTTAATTTTTAACAAAGTATTAGTAAATTAAAACTTTAAAAGCCAACCAATTATGAAAATCCTCTTTACTATTATGGGGAATATTTCCCGCCTGGTTTCCGGACTTGTATTTTTATGCGGTATAGTTATATTATGCCTAGCCGGGAAAGACTTTATAGAAGCCATTAAACTGGTTTTTGAAGAAACTAACAATAAATCGGCCATGATTGCAGCGGGTATGCTTAAAACCGTAGATTTTGTATTGATTTCATTAGTGTTTTTTATTTTTTCATTAGGTATAGCCATACTGTTTACAAAAGAAAGCGAAGAGAAAAAGGCTATGATACTCACCCTCCCCGAATGGCTGCAAATAAAAAATCTTACACAATTAAAAGTAATTTTATGGGAAACTATACTTACCACTTTTATAGTTACTTACATTGCCGATTTAGCATTACATAAAGTACTTAAACACGGTAGCTTCACAACGTCACAATTAATACTTCCGGGAGCTGTTTTTTTATTGGCTTTAAGCCTGTATTTTCTTAAAAAGGGAGAAAATTGAAACCTACTTGTCAATAGCCGTTTTTTCTCTTTTATATTTTTTAGCAAAAAGATCTGAAAACAAATCGGTAAAAACCACATTTATCTGAAAAGCATCATAACTTGAAGTCTTATCAGGTCGTGGTAACAACTCGTTTACATAAGAAACTTCTACCTGAAATTCACTAACAAACGAATAACCAAAACCAACAGTAAAACGGTTTCTGTCAAAAAAAGTATTGCCGCTAACACTTCCCCGTGTTTTAAACATAACCTCATCTGAAAGAAAAGTATATAGTATTCCCGGTTTAATAATAGGCCCGTTTAACGGATAAGTTCCCTTAGCCTGAAACCTTAATCGCATAACGGCTTCAAAATAACCGGTATCATTTTCCAGATGCCTGTCTTCCAGCCTTGCTTTCAGGTTAGTGCGTAGCCTGGTTTTTGTCATTAGGTAAGTTAGCTGTACAGCAAGCCTGTGTTCGGGTGATTTTTCCTGTAAAAGCTCGGGTACATTAGTGTTATAAAAAAAGGCATAAAAAAAGGATAGCTTCCATCTTTCACTGGGATAATAGTGTCCCCATCCCCTGCCATAAAACTGTATGATTCCGTAAAAAGGGCTGTTATGTTCGGGTATACCGCTTGTGGTAATACCTACATCAGCCTCAATAGACCATTTTTCATTTATATCCTTTACAAAAGCATACTCATTCCAAAACTGCGTATAGTTTTCGGTTTGGCAATAAACGGCAAAGCCTGTTAGTAATAACAGGTAAGGCCAAATGTTTTTATAATTATTTACAAGATGCACAGCATGGATTATTTAGGGAAAAGGAAAATCAGTACGGCACGCCACCCCCAGTCTGCTTTGGTACCACTGGGAGCTGCAAGGTTAAACCTTGGTCCCACTACAATAGATACTTTTTGCCCACCAAGGCTTGTTACCCCACTTATGGTAGGGTTAAGCCATAAGGTTGTATTGCTGTTTTGCCAGTCCTGAGTCATTTCCATATTCCCCCCCAGTCCGGCACCGCTTTTCCAGTTATAGGTAATAAACGGCTGAAGGAACATTTGGCTTACATCGGGTCTGTCACTGCTTCCTGCCACACTCCATATCTGGTTTACAAGAGCACCATATGTCCATCCGTTAGATTGTTTTAGTGCAACAGCCGTAGGCCCTACACCAAACTTTTTAGTAGTTAGGAAATCATCTGTACCTACCGGCAAAAGTAAAGCAGGCCCCACACCCCATGTAAGTCCGTTTTTAGAATTTTTAGGACTAAAAAAACTGCTCACAACCGCATCGCTTAGCCCGTTTTGCTTTTCACCCGGTCCGGTAATGTTATATTGGGTTACTACGGGAAGAATTAATCTGTTTATTAAGTTCCAGTTTTCATTTAAGCTTACCGGAATAACAGGCTGAAAGTTCATGGTGTTTCGGGATCCGTTAAGGTCGCCAATACCATAATCACTGTTATTCTGAAAAGGCACGCTTATAAGTGATGCTATAGGGTTAGACAGTTTTTTTGCAAGTTCGGCAGCATCATCCTGAGCTCTTACTGTTAGCATTCCTAAAAAAAGAAAAGCTAAGGCGTATATTTTTTTCATAGTATGATTCGTATTAGTTAATGATATTTTAGTGAGATGTATCTCCCCACCCCTCATTTAGGGTTGGGGAATTGATTATAACAATAACCTGTTTAAATGAAACTAACTTTAATAAAACCATATAGCCCCTATCATTATTGACGAATAGGTCATACTTCCCACATTATCTATATCAGAAGCATAGTTATACCTGTATGAAAGGTTTAACCCTATATTTGAGGCTGCTTTATACTGAAATCCAACTTCGGGTTTTACTAAAAAAGCCCAGCCGTCGTTTTCAATCTCAAAAATGCCTATATCTGCCCGTTTGTTAACATACATCGTCCCTATGCCTACTCCTATGTAAGGCATTACATTAGAGCTGTTGCCAAAATAATAGGCACCATTTACATATATAGGCAGTGCGTTTACATAGTTAAACTGGTTCCCCGAAAAGGTTTGGGTACCATCGGTTAGTGAACTATAACCTTTTTCTTCATAAAAGGTTTGCAGCCCAATACCTAACCCTACACTTACATTACTCTTTAGCATAAAGGCATAATCTACGGCTACTCCCCTTCCACTGGTATTACCTGTAAAATCTTTAAGGTCGCCCGAAGGGAATCCAATTGAGTAATTTACAGATCCAAACGAATTTTGAGAAAATCCCTGTGCGCATATAAGGGAAAAAATTGCTGTTAAAAATATTTTCATTTTCATAATACAGGGATTTTAATTGTTAAACGGAGACTGCATAAAAGCCTGGTCTATATTAGCATCTATCCTGTCTATTATATAGGCATCGGTACCTTCTAAAAGGCCATTAATAACACATACCCACTCCACAGGAACCTGATTGCCTGTAATGCCCGAAGGGCTTGTCATCTGTATCACTATGGTGCCTACACTAAATCCACTAATATAGGTTGGGTAATAGCCGGGGTAGTACCAGCCCCATCCCGGAAAATACCCAGGATAATACCAGCCCCACCAGTCAACACTATAGTACAGGAAGTTAGAGTCCATTGCTGCGGCAAGCACTACAACATCAGGGTCATCATTCTCATCTACTTCTGTCCATCCCTGCGCGTTAAGGTTAGATTTCAACGAGCTTATTATAGCATCACTAAAATTAGTATCTATAAATACAGGGCTGTTATCAGGGTTACCGTCAACATCAATTACTGCATCGGGTAATGAATAAGTAAGGGGTTGTGAAAAGTTAAAATCAGGTGAATAGTTGGTATAAACCGAGTCGAGCTCATCTGTATACTCAGGTCCGTCCGGATAACAGCCTGCCAATAGTATAAACAGAGAAAAAAGTAAAATTTTACGCATAACAGTCTTTGTTTAAATTGAATTTTAAAAAAATAAAAAAACACCCCAATATTATGGTTAGGGGCTAAACACTATAAATGAGATCTAATCTCACTTCATCATTCTTGCTGCTTCTGTTTCAAGGTCAGCAAAACTTTCTTCGCTAACATCTATACCTACACCAAATATGGTCACCCTTTTAAAGTTTTCTTTTTGGGGCAGACTTTGCAAAAGTCTTCATAAACCCGGACTGAAGTAAAATGCTTTTTCTTAGAGTAGTAACATTCATGTATTTTAATTTAGTGGTTAGATTAAATTTCAAATAGTGAAGATCTATGAGTTAATGATGAAAAATTAATTTTTACCGCCAGTGATTAGTCCTGTGGTATAAGCTCAAAGTCGCGCCAGGTATGTGACCGACCACTAATTAAATGAAGTAAAATAACACTAGTGATTACTTAAATGCTATTTTTGAATTTTATAGGTTTATAATAATGCTTCCCTTAAACTCTTATTAAAATCAATAAAAATTAATACTGAAAAACAGGTTGTTAACATTTTTTTTTTCAGGAAAAGTGTTTTTACAAAAAACCTCAGTTAATAAGGGCTTTTATAGTATTTAATTACATAGGCAGATACCACCTAAAACCAAACCGTACTCCGAAATCGTTTAGGTTTCGTGTATATCCATCAGAACGGTAAGCCATAATCTCAGGTTCTATATAAGCGTTATACTTTAATTTACCCGACCATATATAGCCTACTCTAAAATCCATTGGGATGGCTACTTTTCCGGTTTTATAGTCAAACTGCCATTCAGGTTCAATTCCTGCATATATACCATTTGCCCATGTATAAAATATATTAGGCTGTAGTATTGCAAAAGCTGAAGATCCATATTTACCGTTGCCGGAAATTGAGAAAAAGTTTTCCCAAATCCAGTACATCTGCCATTTTCCCAAATCAGTAAAAGTAACTGTAAAAGCGGGGCCAATTGCTAATTGCGGAGAACCTAACTGATTATCTGTTGCTGTGGGTATTTGTAAGTTCCATCCGGCACCAAACTGCCCCCAGTCTTTTTTACTCAGTATAAAAAACTGGTTAAGGGTCACATCTCCTAAGCCCGTAGTACCATCGGGAGCTGTATTTACAAAAGCAATAACCCTTATAAGCTGGGGTACTTTAATTAAAAGCCCCTCTTTTAAAGGGATAATACCCCGTATACGGAAATTTTGGGCAACCCCATCCTGATTATGTGTTTTAAAAATTGTAAACTCTTCCAGCTGAAGCTGCCATGCAAGCGTGGTAGGATTCATTACCTGCTGTGATAATTTTACCGAAGTGGTACCTTCAGGCTCTTGTACAGTGTCCTGAGCGTTCATTAAATAACAATACACTACTGTTACTAAAAGAGTTAGAAAATACCGACATCTGTTATTCTTTCCCATAGTTACTTTTTATTAAATTGATAATCAGTGAAGGGCAGGAATATTTATTCTTACTTGTAAACTGTTTTCCAGTCGTCTTTCATATTAACAACTGTCCAGCCTTTCTGGTTGGCTTCGTCAAGGCCTTTATCAAAAGTACCTATATGCGACTTCCTGTCATAAGACCACTCCCTTATAGAGTCGGTATGATGCACATAAAGTTCAAAATTCTTATACTTGTTTGAGGCTGTGTATTGCAGCATTTGCAAATCGCCATCAGAGTTTCCTGCCGCAAAAACAGGTTTGCGCCCTATAAACTTATTTATGGCAACAGGCTTACCCTGCTTATCATCCATAAATTCAAGCTGGGGCAGTATTCTTATAACCGGATTTCCGTTATTGTAGTCAAACTCGGTTTTATTACTGCTGCCTACAATCTGGTCTTTTGGTATACCATATACACCTTCGGCCCAGGCACGCATAAAGCCTATACCACCACCCGAAACTATAAACACCTTAAAGTCATTTGCCTGTAAATATTTTACAAGCTCCAACATTGGTTTAAAAACCATATCGGTATACGGTACATTTTTAGTTGGGTGTTTAGCGGTAGCAATCCAGTCTTTCACTATTGTATCAAACTCATCGGTAGTTACACCGCTATGGGATACCATTACTATTTCCATAAGACCTTTTTCACCCTGCTGCATTAATGCATTCATATCGTTTTCCAATACTGCCTTATAAGGTTGTTTATTTTTCCAGTCAGGATGGTCTGCCGAAAGGGCTTTTATCCTATCCATGGCAAAAAACAACTGAAAATAAGCAGGCTGTTCGCTCCAAAGGGTTCCATCATTATCAAAGGTGGCAATACGGTCGGCTACGGGGATAAAGTCAGCACTGCCATCAGTAGTAACATCTTTTACATAGTTTATTATGGCTTCTTTATTGGCTCCTTCATTCCATGACGGCAGCGGATCTGAGTTACTTACTTCAACTGTTTCAGTTCCTGACTCAGTATCTTTAGCAGGTTCCTGCTTACAGGCCGATAAAGAGATAAAAAGCACCATAAAAGCAAAGGCTTTTGTTATAGGGGAGATTAATTTATTGTTCATAATTGGATATCATTTAAGGTTGGTCAAAAAAAAATGCTGCTGAACATAATAGCCCAACAGCATTTCTTATCCTTTATATTATTTTGGATCTGCGCTTAAGGAAGGAACTTTTATATCGTTATCCTTAATCAGTTTTTTTACTTTTTCAATGTTCCTAAAATGTTCTATTGTCATAGGGCCTGTATACACTTCACTTTGCAGTGGCCTTGGCGGATAGTCTACATAGGTTTTCATCAGCTCGGCAGTTGCCTGATTAAACACTACTAGAGTCCAGGTCTTTTCTGTCCAACTGTTCATAAATAAATCATAGCGTTCCTGCGGATCCTGCCAAAGGTCATAAATAGCAGGCACTGTTGCTATATACGTTTCGTCACCTCTCCAGCCCAGTTGCTGCCCCGGCATATCGCTGCCCGCTATAGCACCATTATCACCACGTGTATTAAATACCGCTTTCCATTTACCTATACGTACAGCTCCCGGAGACAATTCTGTTTCTGTAAAATAGAACCATTTGTCACGAAGTGGTTTTCCTTTTTTAAATAATACATTAGACATGTCATAACTATCAAATACCATAGCTACTCCTTCTCTGTCTTTAGTAGGTAATTGTACACCTGCAAGGCTTGCAAATGTTGCCATTAGGTCAAGTCCGCCTACAATATCATGGCTGTCACTGCCTGCTTCAATCTGTCCTGGCCACCATGCAATGGCAGGTACACGGCTACCCGCTTCTCTATCAGTACCTTTAGTACCTCTAAATGGTGTATAGCCTGAGTCTGGATGTACATCCTGCCATGCACCATTATCTACAGTATAAATTACAAAAGTATCTTCTGCAATACCCAGTTCGCGTATCTTATCCATAATACGCCCTACGTTATAATCCATCTCCATAACACAGTCGCCATATTTGCTTTTTGCGGGAGATTTGCCTGCAAACTGTTTAGACGGCAGGTTAGGCTGATGATTTTTAGCAAAGTTGATGCACATAAAGAATGGATCGCCCTCTTTAGCATAAGCCTCAAGCTGCTTAAGGTTATTATCCGTCATCATCATATCCAGTTCTGCAATGTTATCTTCAGTTACCTTAGTTGTTTCTCTTGCTTTCTGTCCCGCTAAGCCTTCCAATACACCCGTAGTCGATTTTTGGAAAAACTCATTCATTTCCGGCGACATATCAGGATTCCATGAAGGAAAACAATAAGTGTAAGCATTTAAGTGATATAATACCACATTCTCCATTTTATCAAAACCCTGTGCGTTAGGCATGGCATAATCAGCCTCACCCAAATGCCATTTACCCGAAAAATAGGTTTTGTAATTTGCCTTTTTCAATACCGAAGCAAGTGTCCATTCGGCAGCAGGTAAACCGCCGCCCTGCCCCTGAAAGGCAACTGTTGTCATACCACTTCGATTAGGAATACGCCCGGTTAGCATTGCTGCCCTGCCGGGTGTACAGCTTGGCTGCCCGTAAAACGACCAGAACTGCATTCCTTCCTTAGCCATCTTATCCAGATTAGGAGTTGGCATACCACGGCCTAAACCGCCGCCATAAACACCAAGGTCTCCCCATCCGGTATCATCCGAAATAATCATTATAATGTTTGGCTTCTTTTTGCTTTGCGCGAAAGTATGTGTAAATACAAAGCAAAATAAACCGGTAAAAACTAGTGATAATAATCTTTTTTTCATAAGAATAGATTTAATAATTAGTTGAAATTGATTTACTTTAATAACTATAGGTTTGAGTTTAGTTAGTAGATAAGTAAAATTTCCGCCTAGGTATACTAACCTCGTGGTAAAGGCTCTAAATCGCGTCGTTAAACGACCGATATACTAATTTTTGCTGAAGTAAACAGTTTATTATCCGGATTGATTTTTGTTAAAAATTTGACAATAATAACATCATTTACATTAAATTCATTATTAAATTTAACAAAAATAAAGAACTAATAACCAGAGTATTAACAAAAGTTTAGGAGTTTAATTTTTATATAAAATATTTAATAAATTTACATAATTTACCCATAATTCACCTTAGTTAAGGTTAGAGTGACTATTAGAATGAAAGGGATTAAAATAAATTTCCCCACATACTACTATGCGGGGAAATATTGCGGGGATTACAATTACATTAATTAACCTGAATATGCACTACTGCCTAGTTCCCGCCTGCAGTATTTTGTATATAGCTTAAAGTTGTAAAATAAAGTACTACCAAAACAGAAGAATCTCAAAAATTACAGGATTATTTCAATTCAATAACTACTTTATCTATAACACCACTAAATGAATTATTGTGTCCGTATGAATCGCTAACTAAGGCTCCTAAATCTTTACCTATATCAAGTGTTTCGGTAGCACTAAACCTAACCGGAACCACTTTTGGTATATCTCCTTTACCTACCGGTTTTTCGTTAATAAACAATTCGGCCGTACCGCCATCGCCATATTCCTTACCTGTTTGGGTATACACCATTTTTATGCTGAAATTACCTTTAGGCAGTGTAGTGTTTGAAGCTACAGAATATATTTCTTTTCCGAAGAAATTATAATCATAGTACACTTTACCGTTTTTTACATAAAGTGTCCATCCTCCGGCACCTCCACCCTCAGCTGCAAGTACTCCGCTATTATTACCTTTATTTTGCCCAATTATTGTAACATTATGGCTTCTGGCATAAATAGGTGGCGCAGATCCCTCAGGAATCCTTACAACACCCTGCGAATATTCAAATTTGGTTTTACCTCTCACATTACTAGGCCTGTCTGGTATTTGAGCCCTTTGGGCAAAGCGGTCATCAAGCGGATAAACATTATATTTTTTTGCTTCCTCATCAAACAACTGCTGCAATTCCTTAAGTTTCTCAGGTTTTTTAGCTGCCAGATCTACCGCTTCAGAAAAGTCATCATTTATATTATATAACTCCCATTGGTTATCCTTAAAGCCTTTAGAACCTGTAAGTATCCAAGGGGCACCATGAAAACTTGCTGCTACCCAACCATCATTGTAAATAGCACGATGCCCTCCTGTTTCAAAATACTGTACCTTCCTTGTGCCTTCTGCATTTCCATTTTCAAAAGTATATTTCATACTTACCCCAGCTAACGGAACCTGCTCTACACCATTAACACTTGTTGGAAAAGTAATGCCTAGTACATCATAAACGGTAGGAGCAATATCAATAACATGATGAAACTGTGAGCGTATTTCTCCTTTGGCAGCAATTCCTTTTGGCCATGTGATTATCATACTGTTTCTGGTTCCGCCAAAATGACTCGGAACACGTTTCATCCATTGAAAAGGTACACCTCCTGCCCAGCTCCACGGAACAGCAAAATGATTTTCATGTTTAGGCCCGCCAAGCTCAT
Organism: Flavobacterium rhizophilum; assembly: GCF_046000485.1. Classification (NCBI taxonomy): domain Bacteria; kingdom Pseudomonadati; phylum Bacteroidota; class Flavobacteriia; order Flavobacteriales; family Flavobacteriaceae; genus Flavobacterium; species Flavobacterium rhizophilum. Next base: position 61,845 of record NZ_JBELQB010000010.1, on the reverse strand, counting down.
CCATAATAGCTAACTGGCTTTCTACAGTATCTGGGAAACCATTTTGGGTATACATGTTGTTACTGGTACCCGACATACTTCCTTCTGCCGAAGATCCATTATCTCCTACAATAAAAAATACAAGGGTATTATCAGCATCAGGTAGTTCATTAATAGCTTTTAATAGCCTGCCTATCTGATAATCGGTATATTCCAAAAAGCCTGCAAATACTTCCATCTGTCTGGCAAACAATTTTTTTGCATCGGCAGATTGGGAATCCCACGACGGAATTTCCTTTGGTCGCTCTGTAAGTTTGGTGCCTTGTGGTATTATACCCTGTTCAAGCTGGTTTTGATATACTATTTCCCGGTATTTGTCCCACCCCATATCAAACTTTCCTTTATATTTATCTATCCATTCCTTAGGGGCATGATGTGGTGCATGTGCTGCACCGGTTGCATAATAGGTAAAAAATGGTTGTTCAGGAGCTATTGATTTTTGGGTTTTCATCCATGTAATAGCCCGGTCTGTCATATCTTTACCTAAATGATAACCCTCTTCGGGCAATGATGGTGGCTCTATAGTTTGAGTGTTTAATATTAACTGCGGTTCCCACTGGCTGGTTTCTCCACCAAAAAAACCGTAAAAATGCTCAAACCCTACACCTGTGGGCCAACGGTCGTAAGGGCCTATAGCGCTTGTTTCCCAATCAGGTGTATTATGCCATTTTCCGTAAGCTGAAGTACTGTACCCATACTGCCTTAGTACTTCTGGTATGGCAGCAATGTCTTTACCCCACATACTATTGTACCCCGGGTAACCTGTACTAAGCTCAGTAATAGTACCATTACCGCTTTGATGATGATTTCTGCCTGTTAAAAGAGCGGCTCTTGTAGGAGAACATATACCTGTAGTATGAAATCGGTTATAGTATAGGCCTATATTTTTAAGACTGTCCATTACCGGAGTATTAATAAGTCCTCCGTTAACACTGGGCTGACCAAAACCTATATCGTCCAAAAGTATTATAACTATGTTTGGAGCCCCATCTTTCGCCTTATAAGGCTGAGGGAAGTCAGGGGTAGAAGTTTCAAAAGTTTCCCCTATATCCCCATTAAATTCAGGAATGGGATGTGGTAAAACGTTACTTTCTCTGTCTGTTTTTTGAGTATCATTCCCCTTTTTACCGGAATTGTTACAGGATATTGCCATAAACGATATGACAATACAAAAAGTGAAAAAATGTTTCATTGTTGGTTGGTTTAAATTACTATATAAAAACACTTTAGGTAAACCTAAAGATTATTATAAATCCTTATAAAAATCCCCCTTATATGCTTTAAGTAATATCTTTCTGGAAAATAAAGTCCTCCTGCTTTTAACAGGAGGACTGCAGGGGAATCACAATAACTAACCTAATATTTAATCAACTTATTTTTTACAGAACAGAAAAAAATCCCCGGGGCGCATTATCCCGGGGACAGGAACAAAGTCCAACCTATTTCAGGTAGACAACTAAATTCTTAATTCGTATAATTTGTGATGCGGTTTTCATGTTTTACAAAATGTAAATTAAGGCAAGTGTTAAATTCACACCTTTAAATTAACAAATACCGAAAGACTACTTACACAACTTAACAAAACTTTAGCAACTCATTCACAGACACTTGATATAAAAAAATCCCCAAAGGCAATGCCTTTGGGGATTTCTATTTTATATTTTTTTTCTCTAACTAATATTATAATTTTAAAGCAAAACCAACAGTTACATTTGCTTTTATTTCTATCTCACCTACAGCAATAGTTTCTCTGGATCCTGCTGAATCAGCTGCCATTTCATAAGATACTGATTTCATTCGCAAAGGCATATAAGACGACGAACCATTTTCGGTAATCATCATAGCAGCACCTATACTCTGCCCCAGTGCCGATGCATATTCTTTTGCTTTTTTCTGAGCATCAAGCATAGCTTCCCTTCTTGCCTGTGCTTCATATTCTTTTTGTTTAGAAGATTCAAAGTTTACTCCTTGTATGTTGTTAACTCCGGCATCGGTAAGGCCTGTAATAAGTTCGTCATACTTACTTAAATCTTTTAACTTAACCGATATGGTTTGAGAAGCTCTGTAGTAGTATTTCTTTTTGTCGTAATCATAGCTCCTGTTAAGATAAACACGATCAGTTTGATAATCCTTTGCGTCAATCCCTACTTTTTTAAGGTATTTAATAACAGCATCGGTAGCCTTATCATTTTCCTTTTTTACCTCTTTGGCATCGTTACCTTCGTTATTTACCCCAATGGTAATGGTAGCCATATCCGGCGTTACTTTTACTATACCCTCACCCTGTACGGTTACCTGTGGCATGGGTGTCTGTTGTGCGTTTGCAGCTCCTGCTGCCATCATAACTAATACTATTGCAATTTTTTTCATAGTGATTATATTTTTTGTTTTGGCTAATGAATTCCAAATTGCATGCCATAAAAGCGTACAATTGTTACGAAATTAACAAAACCTCACAACACAGGCTGTTAAGAAAATGATAATCAAATGAATGGAGAAAGATAATTTTTTAGTGTTTTATCATAATTCTATGACAACTAACTTTCTTTTTAAATTGAAGAATTAATTCATACTATATTTTCCCCGAACGGGCCATAAAGAATAAAATAATGATAGGTACTATAAGCAATACCACTACAAGTGTATTGGTTTGAAACAGTTGAGGCATTTTACAAAGGGTAAAAACGAGTCCGCCAATAGCACCGCCAAAGTGAGCCGTGTGCCCTATGTTATCGGCCTTAGCCTTCATACCATAAATAGAATACAGTAAATACCCTATACCCAAAACATAAGACGGCATAGGTATAACAAAAAACAGAAGTAATTGCTTATCAGGGAACATAACGATTGACGAATACATCACGCCCATTACAGCCCCCGATGCTCCTATTGCCCTGTAAAACAAATCGTTTTTATGAAAGTACAGCGTAAGCAGGTTACCGCAAATAAGGCTCGCAAAATAAATAATAACAAACTCCAGCACCCCCATGCCCCAAATTACATCAAACCCAAAAAGGTACAGGGCATACATATTGAAAATAAGGTGCATTGGGTCGGCATGTAAAAATGCGCTCGTAAACATTCTGTATTGCTCCCCTGCCCTTATACTGCCTATATGAAAGTCGTATTTCCTAAAGAAATAAACATTATCAAAACCCTTAAAACTTACTAATGCAGTAATACCTATTACTACCCAAATTGCTAAATTCCCTATATCCATATTCAATTTTAAAATGTAAATTTAACCAATAGTAATGAAACTTTTCTTACCATTTGAAGAAGAAAAGCTTAAATAAACCATAATAAAGTATATTTGTAAAAAATTTTGGAATGCAATTCTTAGCCTATATCATAGCCTATCCTATACTCTGGCTAATTTCTATACTACCTTTCAGGTTACTTTATTTATTATCTGATTTCGCTTATGTACTGGTATACCACGTAATAGGGTACCGCAAGAAAACCGTACGCCTTAATCTTGCCCTTTGCCTGCCGGAACTAACCGAAGCCCAACGCAAAAAAACCGAAAAGGAGTTTTACCGTCATTTTTGTGATACCATATTCGAAATGGCAAAAACAATGACCATTAGCGATAAGGAAATTGAAAAACGTTTTGTTTTTGAAAACATAGAACTTATACACGAATACGAAAAAAAAGGCAAGAGTATTGCTTTATTTATAGGACATTACGGCAGTTATGAATGGCTTCTTGCCATGAACAGGCATTTTACCAGCCACAAAGGTTTTGGTATTTATAAAAAGCTTGCCAATCCGTATTTTGACAAAATGGTAAGACAACTGCGCGGAAGGCTTGGTGCCGAACTTATTGATACCAAAGAAAGTATACCTGTAATGAAAAACAATGCCCGCAAGGGTATACTGGGTATTTATGGTTTTATTAGTGACCAAAGCCCTAAAATATACCGCGTTCCCTACTGGGGGAAATTCTTCGGGATGGAAGTACCCGTACACGGTGGTGCCGAATTACTTACCAAAAAGTTAGATATGAACGTAATTTACGTTAAGGGTGAAAAAATAAAACGCGGCCATTATAAAGCCACGTTTATTCCGTATGAGGGTAACCCTAAAGAAGTGCCTAACTTCGGGTTAACCGATATTTTTCTTCGTATGCTGGAAGACCAGATTAGAAAAGCCCCGGCTTATTACCTATGGACACACAAACGATTTAAAAACCGCCGTAACGATCCGCCGGGATATCCGCCTAAAGCTTAAACCAGTTATCTACCATATTTTGTACCACAGGCTGAGATTTTACGTGTGTAAATTCGTTATTAGCCCTGTTATACTCATATTCCCTGCTCCACTCCTCGTGGTTTTTAGCCAGTTCAATAATGCTCTTGCAAACATATTCAATCTCGGCATTGGTAGTAGTTGGGTGAATGGACATTCTAATCCATCCCGGTTTTTGTATCAGGTCGCCTTCGGTAATCTTGTTAGTAAGATACTGTGACTTTTCGTGGTCTACGTGTAACAGATAGTGACCGTAAGTACCGGCACAACTGCATCCGCCACGGGTTTGAATACCAAACCTATCGTTAAGTATTTTTACACCAAGGTTAAAGTGCAGGTTATCTATAAAGAACGAAATAACCCCAAGCCTTTCCTGATGCTGCGGAGCAAGTATGTTTATATTTTCTACCTCATTAAACTGAGTGAAAATATAGTCTATAATTTCATGTTCCCTTTTCAGCATGTTCTCTACCCCCATTTGCTCCTTTAGCTTAACGCAAAGCGCTGTTTTAATAACCTGAAGGAAGCCTGGTGTACCACCATCTTCACGCTCTTCAATGTTATCAAGGTATTTGTGCTCTCCCCAAGGGTTGGTCCAGCTAACGGTACCACCTCCCGGATGATCGGGAACCATGTTTTTGTATAATTTTTTGTTGAAGATAAGCACTCCCGATGTACCGGGACCACCAAGGAATTTATGCGGAGAGAAGAAAATGGCATCAAGGTAAGCCTCTTCATCTGCCGGGTGCATGTCTATATTTACATAAGGTGCGCTACAGGCAAAGTCTACAAAACAAACACCGTTGTACTGGTGAACTAGTTTTGCAATTTCATGATACGGAGTCCTGATTCCTGTTACGTTAGAACAACCTGTTACCGATGCTATTTTAAGCGTACGGTCTTTATGTTTCTCTAACAGGGCTTTAAAGCTGTCAAGGCAGATAAGTCCCTTCTCACAGGCAGGAATAACCTCAACACGGGCAATAGTCTCCAGCCATGAGGTTTGGTTAGAATGGTGCTCCATGTGCGAAACGAATACCACAGGCCTTTTCTCCTCCGGTATTGTAGTAAACTCCTTTAGGTTCTCTGGCACTTTAAGCCCCAGTATCCTCTGGAATTTGTTTACCACCCCTGTCATACCACTACCATCGGTAATAAGTACATCATCAGCTCCTGCATTTACATGATGCTTTATGATATGACGCGCTTCATGGTAAGCATTTGTCATTGCCGTACCCGAAACGGTAGTCTCAGTATGGGTATTGGCCACAAACGGACCAAATTCGTTAAGCAGTTTTTCCTCTATAGGTCGGTACAGCCTGCCACTGGCAGTCCAGTCGGTATAAACAATTTTTTGTTTACCAAAGGGAGTATCAAACTCCTGGTTAATACCCACAATGTTATTACGGAACTTTTCAAAGTACTGTTCCATTTGTGTACCTAAAGTAGTGTTTGCAGCTTCTAACATTCTTTAATCTTTATAAAGCGCAAATTTAGGAAAATTAAAACGTTATAGTCAATTACTTTTATAAACTAACACCCCCTGTTTGTGATATTTATAAAAAAACACCGGAAAGCTTAGAATATTACCCCTAAGCTACCGGCTCAACATATAAAAAACTATAATTAAAAATTATGAGAGTTGTATTAGTAAAAGTCTCTTTTCCTATGGCGTTTTTTAAGATCCTTGTAAATTAAAAAGGCCAGGTAGCATAGCAACCCTACCGCCAGTATTGGAACAATGTAATCCATGTCAATCAGTTTTAGAGTTAGTAGTTTCGTGAAATGTGATTTGGTTTTAGTAAGGTGACCGACATGTAGAATGTAACGATGCAAAACAGGCTATATTTTTAACCAATTGCTTATTTATGAAAAGTATAACACGATTTTAAGGAAATCTGACAGGTTTTGTTAAAATCCTACAAAAAAGGCAGAGGTACCAAACCCTGCCCATAACAACTGATTTTGTTTTCCTCGTTGAGTTAACTCAAATCTATTTCAACGAAGCGGCGCAAATTTATAAATATTTGTTAAATTTTTACGGAAACCCGTATTAAATTAATGTTAAAACAGACCGTAAATCATTTATTATGAGCGCATAGTATTTTTTTAACTATTAAAAACAATTCTTAGTTTTTGCTTAAAACACTGAGATACAAAAACATAAAACCGTAAGAAAAACCACATAAATAAGTAACTGCCGAACCAAAGTTTATTTCGTTTTCTATAAAAATATTTTTAAGAAGATTTAATTTTTCCTCACAGATCTTATTATTTCTAATTGAATCAAACCTTAAATATTCATTTTTAAATCTTTAAATGATAAAAAAATGAAAGCCCCGGTTGCTTTATGTAACCGGGGCCATCATTAACCAATAATTAGTAAATACTAATTTACCACTAATAAAGGTACACTAAAAAAGACAGAACCTCTATACGGAAAACCATATAATTATTTAAAAATCAAAACTTTAACTTCTATAACAGGAAAGTATTTACAAGAAAAGCTCTTAGCAAATAAGTAGCTTAAGTACTGAGTGTTACACCTCCTTTCGTTTAGATTCCTTCATTGTGCTATCGCTACAGTCGGAATGGAAAAGAAATCCTTACTATCGTCAGGATGACAAGCTGAGTAAGCAAACGGCATTAGGTTTTAAAGGCGTAAAGTAAATTAGTGAAAGAGGCGTAAAAAAGCATCTGCTGTTTGAGGCGACAGCCGAGTTCAGATGGTTTAGCCGAATAAGGTAATTTATAGCCTGAGAAACCACAGCCTTGAATTTTTGGTTCTTTTGTTTCAAGACAAAAGGACAATAAACAACATTATTCTAAATGATGAATATTAAATTTTGAATGAGATTCTTCCTAACATCAGGATGACAACCCGTTACTGTCATTACGAGGAGGAACGACGCGGCAATCTATATACCAGTATAAACGAAATTGACACGCTTCATTACATTACGCTCGCAGTGACAACAGGGTTAAACCACAAAAAAAGCCTCCCTAAAAAGGAAGGCTTTATATAATTCAATATGTGAATAGCTTATTAAATACCCGCTACCTGTTTAATCTCATCTATAATCCTAACAGCAAGAGCATCGGCTTTATCCTGACCTTTGGCTTCGGTATAAATCCTGATGATAGGCTCTGTATTCGATTTTCTAAGGTGTACCCATTCTTCAGCAAAATCAATTTTCACACCATCTATAGTAGAAATATCTTCGTTAGCATACTTAGTAGCCATAGCCTCTAAAATAGCATCTACATTAATTTGTGGCGTAAGTTCAATTTTGTTTTTACTCATGTAATACTGAGGGTAACTGGCTCTAAGTGCAGCAACACTCATTTTCTTTCCGGCAAGGTACGTAAGGAAAAGAGCAACACCTACCAGTGAATCACGACCATAGTGAAGCTCAGGGTAAATAATACCACCGTTACCTTCGCCGCCTATAACGGCATTGTTTTTTTTCATCAGCTCCACAACATTAACCTCACCCACAGCACTTGCTTCATAGGTACCACCGTGTTTTTCGGTAATATCTCTAAGCGCACGTGAAGACGACATGTTACTTACCGTGTTCCCCGGAGTTTTGCTCAATACATAATCGGCAACAGCCACAAGGGTATACTCCTCACCAAACATTTCTCCGTCATCGCTAATAAAAGCAAGTCGGTCCACATCCGGGTCAACCACAATACCAAAGTGAGCTTTCTCCTTAACCACAAGTTCACAAATATCACCAAGGTGCTCCTTTAAAGGTTCCGGGTTGTGCGGGAAGTGTCCGTTTGGCTCGCAATACAGCTTTACCACCTCTACTCCCATCTGTTCCAATAATTTCGGGATAATAACCCCTCCCGATGAGTTTACACCATCTACCACTACTTTGAATTTAGCGGCCTTAACAGCCTCAACATCCACAAGCGGAAGGTTTAGTACCTCATCAATATGAATATCCATAAAAGCATCGTTTGATGTAATTTCGCCCAGGTTATCCACATCGGCAAAATCAAACGCTTCACTTTCGGCAATCTCTAAAATCTTAGCACCATCGGCACCGCTTAAAAATTCCCCTTTTTCGTTAAGCAGTTTAAGAGCATTCCATTGTTTTGGGTTGTGGCTGGCAGTAAGTATAATACCACCGTCTGCCTGTTCCAGCGGAACGGCAACCTCAACCGTAGGCGTAGTAGATAGGTCCAAATCAACCACATCTATACCAAGCCCTACAAGAGTGTTCATTACCAGACTATGAATCATAGGTCCTGATATACGGGCATCGCGCCCTATAACTACAGTAAGTTTTTCTTTATTGCTTTGTGATTTTAGCCACGTACCGTAAGCAGAGGCAAATTTTACAGCATCTACGGGAGTCAGGTTATCCCCGGTTTTACCACCTATGGTTCCCCTAATCCCTGATATTGATTTAATTAACGTCATTATAAAATTTAGTTAGCAGGTTCATTTTTACACCACAAAGATAGCAATGCAGTTTTTTTAAGCTCAATCCTAAACATATTTTTAACTAACAAATTACGATTATCCCGCAATTGCCCGTTTTTACTATTGATTGCTATTAAACTTATCCCTAAATTGTGCCTATGAACTTTTTGGCACACATATACCTTTCGGGCGATAACGACCTTGTTAAAATAGGCAATTTCATGGCCGATGCCATACAGGGAAACAAAATAGATCACTTTCCGCCTAATGTGCAAAAAGGAATACTGCTGCACAGGGCAATTGACAGCCATACCGATGCCCATCCTATTTTCCGCCAGGGAACAAAAAGGCTGCATCCGCACTACCACCACTATTCGGGGGTTATAATGGATATGTTTTACGATCACCTTCTGGCCAAAAACTGGAACAGGTACTGCAACACGCCCCTGCCCCAATATGCCGCTGCATTTTACAAAAGCCTTGATGACAATTATGATATACTGGCACCCCGCACCCAGCGCATGATGGTACACCTTAAAAAGGAAGACTGGCTTAGCAAATATGCTACTATAGAAGGTATCAGTTTTATACTGATGCAAATGGATTACCGCACCAAACACAAATCGGGCATGACAAACGCCGGAGTACAGCTACAGCAGTATTATACCGAATATGAACAGGAATTCTTTGCCTTTTTTGAGGATATGCAGAAATTTGTAGCGGATAAAAAAACCGAACTGGAAATATGACATTCATACAGGAACTTACTGCCGGATTTGAAGCTAATACCAATGCCGAAAACGCGCTTTACATGCACAACTATATGCGCGGACTGTTTACTTTTTACGGATTGAAAACAAACGACAGGAGAGTTATATTTAAAAAAGCCTATGCCAACCATAAGGAAGAGATTAAAACCGATTGCCGTAATATAGCACGTACTTTATATACTAAAGAAAAAAGGGATTACCACTACTGTGCTGTAGAGATACTTACAAAAGAGCTTAAAAAGAAGTTTTTAAAGGATGATATCCATCTTATAGAGTTCCTTATTATAAACCACTCCTGGTGGGACACTGTAGATACTATTGCCAAATATTTAGTGGGTGGTTACCTGCAACAGTACCCCGAAGAAACCACAATGGTTATAAACCATTTTTCGAACAACGACAACATGTGGCTAAACCGTACAGCTATTCTGTTTCAGCTGGGATATAAAAGGGACACCAATCAGGCAATTTTGTTTGAACAATGCCTTAAACACAAGGACAGCAACGAGTTTTTTATACAAAAGGCAATAGGCTGGGCACTACGCGAATACGGAAAAACCAATCCCGAAGCCGTTAGGGAATTCGTAACAACAGCAGCACTTAAACCTCTAAGCACGAGAGAAGCGTTAAAAAATTTATGATTTAGTCGAAAATAATTTACAAATGCAGTACCTTAGCGTTTTTATTTTTTCAATTATTTTCCTCAATTAAAACCTTGTGAAACGCAATGCCCAAAAGAACGATTTCTAAAATCAGATTATTTTTAAGAAATAACTTTAGGCGTCTTGAAACCCTGTTTTTTTTACTTAAAAGCCTTTTGTCCGAAAGGCATTTTATATACCTGTCGTGTGTATTGGTATCAATCACCACCGGGTTTGCGGTAATTATACTAAAAGGGTTTGCCCATAATGTTTTCCGTTTTGCTAATTATGTAAACAGTTACCTTAAACTTCCGTTTATTAACAGTATACTGCCTATAGTAGGTATAGTACTAACGGTATGGGTGGTACGCAGGGTACTTAACAACAAAATTGAGAAAGGAAGCTCTCGCATACTTTATGCTGTAGCAAAAAAAGGCGGTATTATTCCGCGTTCGCAAATGTATGCCCAAATATTAACCAGTTCCCTTACCGTAGGTTTAGGGGGATCGGCAGGACTTGAGTCACCCATTACCATTACCGGTGCGGCCTTTGGGTCTAACTTTGCACAAAAATATAAGCTCTCTAAAAAAGACAGGATACTCCTATTAGCCTGTGGTGTGGCTGCCGGTATTGCCGCAGCATTTAACGCCCCTATTGCCGGTGTACTTTTTGCCATAGAGGTTGTACTTACCGATGTTACCATAACCGCCTTTATCCCTATTATGATATCGGCTGCTACGGGCGCACTGGTTTCTACCATTGTACTTAACGAAGAAGTATTACTTACGTTTCCTAAAGAACAGTCGTTTGACTATCACAATATACATTACTACGTACTGCTGGGTATACTGGCAGGATTTGTATCATTATACCATGCCCGTACGTTTCAGCGTATAGAAGAGCATTTTGCCCGTACTAAAATGGGACAATACCGCAAGGCACTGTATGGAGCCATTCCGTTGGCAATACTTATCTTCTTTTTCCCTACGCTGTTTGGTGAAGGTTATGAGAGCCTTAAAGTATTATCTGGACTAAACCCCGAAGCCATTATGGAGAACACCCTTGTAGAAAGCCTTAAAGACAACGCATGGATACTGCTGCTTTTTGCAGGAGTTACCATGATGCTAAAGGTATTTGCTACAGGACTAACACTTTCCTGCGGTGGTAATGGTGGTAACTTTGCCCCTTCCCTTTTTGTAGGCTCCTACCTTGGTTTTTTTGTAGCCAAGCTTATTACCCTTACCGGACTGGATAAAGACCTGCCTGTGGGTAACTTTACCATAGTAGGTATGGCGGGTATTTTGAGCGGACTTTTCCACGCACCGCTAACAGCCATATTCCTTATTGGTGAGATTACCGGAGGCTACAGCCTTATGCTTCCGCTAATGATAGTGTCTTCCATCAGTTTTGCAGTATCAAAACAGTTTGAGGTACACTCGATGGACGTAAAACATCTGGCCGATAAGGGTGAGGTATTTACATCTGACAAAGACAGAAACGTACTTAACTCCATTGATATACTTAATGTAGTTACTACCGATATCCCTACACTACTGCCCACTCAATCGCCAGACGATGTGATACAACTGCTTAGTACCACTAACCAGAGTATTTTTGCCGTGGTAGACGAGAAAAAACGTCTGGTGGGTATGATAGACTTTAACGCCATAAGGCACATAGCCTTTAGTCCGTTTAAAATAAAATACTCCAAACTGGAAGAACTTATGAGTCCGGTGGGCGACACCGTATCACTGGAAGATTCGGTAGAAATGATAATGGATAAGTTTGATGCCACTAAAGCCGAATACTACCCTATATTAAAAGATGATAAGTTTTACGGACTGGTATTCAAGTCAAAAATCCTGAAAGACTACAGAGATAAGCACATCGAGATGATTATTGAGTAACAGTATTATGCATTGTTAGCACCCCATTGCGATAAAACCACTTTAGGTTCGGTAAGTTCCAGTTCCTTAGTAATGGCATGTATATCCCTAAAAAGGTTAGCTCCTTTCTGTTCGGTTACCACACATTTTACGCTGTAAGAATCGTTATTTTTATTTTCAACCTCAACAAGATCTATTAGTTTTTTACTACTTGGTATTATAGGCTTACCTATTACCTTATCCTTATAATAATCAACCAGGTAAACCGCTTCTTTGTAACTGTACATAATATTCGATTTTAGTAAATGTACATAAAAGCTATTGGAAATAAGAATTTTGAGCAGGTTAATTGAGAAAACTAGTCTTTAAGTATTATACCAAATGCCAGTGCGAGCGGGACGCTCGTGCATTAAACAGATTATACAAACATAATAAACGAGATCCTTCCTAACGTCAGGATGACAACCTAATGCGTCATTACGAGGAGGAATGACGAAGTAATCTAATAAAGATTGCCACACTCCATTGCATTACGCCCGCAATGACAAGCAAAATAAGCAAATGGCATTAGGTTTTAAAGGTATGAAATAAATAGATTCTTTTATTAAGAATGAAAAGCAAATATCAGTTTATCTTTGCACAAATTTTACAAAATCATTATCACGTTCATGCCAATAAAAAAGATTAAAAAAACCTACCGCAAAACCCGATACGTATTGTACAGGGAAACTTTAGTAGATTTTAGAGAACATTTTTGGGCTTTTATAGGCTCATTTATAGGTCTAGGTATAATTGCCTATTTGCAATACGGATTAATGCCCGAAAGAGAACTGGTGTTCTTAATAGGGTCTTTTGGAGCTACCTGCGTATTGGTATATGGAGTAATTGAGAGTCCGTTAGCACAACCGCGTAACTTAATTGGCGGACACGTTATATCGGCCATAGTTGGTGTAACAGTGCAAAAAATATTTCCCGATTTGCTATGGGTAGCTGCGCCTCTTGCCGTATCTCTATCAATTGTAATGATGCAGATAACCAAAACCCTGCACCCTCCCGGTGGCGCAACAGCACTAATAGCAGCAACAGCCTCACCACAAATAAAGGCACTGGGCTATATGTATGTGCTATCTCCTGTACTATCAGGATGTTTAATACTGCTTGCCATAGCACTAATTTTTAACAACCTTACCCCTTACAGGAAGTACCCATCGCACACTGCCCGAAAAAAATACAAACAGATATACAAAAGGCTCACAAAGAAAAAGTAAATCGTTTATTGTTTTAAATAAGATCCTTCCTATCGTCAGGATGACAAACTCAACTGTCATTACGAGAAGGAACGACGAAGTAATCTAAAAGAGATTCCTCCGTTACGCTATCGCTACAGTCGGAATGGAAATGAGATTCTTCCTACAGTCAGGATGACAAACTCAACTGTCATTACGAGGAGGAATGACGCGGTAATCTAATACAGATTGCCACGCTCCATTGCATTACGCTCGCAATGACGTAAGAGTAAGCAAACGGCATTAGGTTTTGATGGCGTATAATAAATTAGTGAAAGAGGCGTAAAAAAGCATCTGCTGTTTGAGGCAATAGCCGAGTTCAGATGGTTTAGCCGAAAGAGGTAATTTATAGCCTAAGAAACCAAAGCCTTGACTTTTTCGTTCTCTTGTGTCAAGACAAAAGGACAAAACCGCTACAGTCATTACGAGGAGGAATGACGAAGTAATCTAATACAGATTGCCACACTCCATTGCATTACGCTCGCAATGACAGCAGGCATATCTTTCAATCTAAAATCATATCCAATAAAAAAGGCTGCCGAAGCAGCCTTTCATAATATTACTTATTACCTTTTTCGTAGTCGGCAATAAACTGAGCCAAACCACTATCGGTAAGTGGGTGTTTTAATAAACCTGTAATTGCACTTAGAGGACCTGTCATAACGTCGGCACCAATTTTAGCACAATTCACAATATGCATAGTGTGACGTACAGATGCAGCAAGAATTTCTGTTTCATAACCGTAGTTATCATAGATAAGACGGATATCTTCGATAAGTGTTAAACCATCTGTAGAGATATCATCCAGACGACCGATAAACGGAGACACATAAGTAGCACCTGCCTTAGCAGCAAGTAAAGCCTGACCTACAGAGAAAACAAGCGTTACGTTTGTTTTGATACCTTTATCTGAGAAATACTTAGCAGCCTTAACACCATCTTTAGTCATAGGTATTTTAACCACAATTTGCTCATGCAGTTCGGCAAGCTCTTCACCTTCCTTAATCATACCTTCAAAATCGGTAGCGATTACCTCAGCGCTTACGTCGCCGTCTACAATATTACAGATGTCAACATAATGTTTCAAAATGTTGTTTCTTCCTGTAATGCCTTCTTTCGCCATTAGAGATGGGTTAGTTGTAACTCCGTCTAAAACGCCAAGCTCCTGAGCTTCCTTAATCTGGTCAAGATTAGCTGTGTCGATAAAAAATTTCATGTTCTTACTTTAAAATATGTTCTGGAAAACTTTTTTGCAAAACTACAATTTATAATGATTCATTAACAACTTTTCATACACTTTATCAGGCAGTAACCTTTTTAAAACGATAGAAAACTTTTGCATAAATGCCCCCACCTTATAGTGTACTTTAGGGTTAGGGTCTTTCATTATCGAGTAAACCGCTTCGGCCATTTCAAGCGGATTGCTACCACCGTCCACATGCTCATTCATCATATTAAGCGTATTTCCGTATGGGGTTTCATATGGCGAACCCTTTACAAGCGGGGCATGGTAACGTCCTGCAGCAATGTTTGTGGCAAAATCGCCCGGAGCAATATTAGTAATGGTAATTCCAAAACCTTTAACCTCCATTCTAAGGCCTTCGGTAATAAGTTCCAGTGCCCCTTTTGAAGCCGAGTAAACACTACGGTATGGCAACCCCATGTATCCGGCAATAGAAGTAACGTTTATTATGAGTCCGCTTTTCTGTTCGCGCATTTGCGGCATTACGGCTTTCATTACCTCTATGGGTCCAAAAACATTGGTTTCAAAGTTGTTTTTAATTTCATCGGCAGGGATTTCCTCAAGCGGCCCCGTTATACCTACTCCGGCATTATTGATAAGCACATCCAGCCTGCCCTCTTTCTCTATCACTTCGGCAACTGCTGACTTAATGGTAGCGGGATCACGAACATCAAGCGCCACAAGCGGAAACTTAGAACCGGTTACCCTTTGCGGGTTACGGCTTGTACCATAAACGGTATACCCTTTTTCAGATAAAAATTCGCCTATGGATTTCCCTATACCCGAAGATCCTCCGGTAATAAAAACAACTCTCTTCATTATTGGTTAATTGGAGATTTATAATTGAATGGCGAAAATACGGATTTTAAGTTAAAGACGATTAGATAATAAATGAGAGACGAAACACTATAGTAAATGATGCTTTTTAAATTTTAAATGAGATCCTTCCTATCGTCAGGATGACAACACCTACTGTCATTACGGGGAGGAACAACGAAGTAATCTAATAGAGATTCCTCCGTTACGTTATCACTTCAGTCGGAATGGAAAAGATATCCTTACTGTCGCCAGGATGACAAGCAGAGTAAGCAAATGGCATTAGGTTTTAAAGGCAAAGTAAATTAGTGAAAGAGGCGTAAAAAAGCATCTGCTGTTTGAGGCGATAGCCGAGTTCAGATGGTTTAGCCGAAAGAAGTAATTTATAGCCTGAGAAACCATAGCCTTGACTTTTTCGTTCTTTTGTGTCAAGACAAAAGGACAATAAACAACATTATTATAAATGATGAATTTTAAATTTTAAATTAGGTCCTTCCTATCGTCAGGATTACAACCTCATGCGTCATTACGGGGAGGAACAACGAAGTAATCAAATAAAAGATTGCCACGCTCCATTACATTACGCTCGCAATGACGTAAGAGTAAGCAAAAGGCAATAGATTTTGAACTTTTCGTTCTTTTGTATAAGCCCCCACTTAAACCACCCCTTCTGCCTGTGGTTTAAGTTTTGTAAGATTTGAAAGGGTGTAAAGTCCACCAACAGTAAGTATCGATCCGCCTACAAAAGGAAACCCTGCACCTACTAAATCGGCAATGTTTGAAGAAAATAAGAACGGAAGGCAAAATATCATACCAAAAACTCCTCCAAACACAGAAGTTATTGCACCATATCTTATAAGTGTATTTAACTTCAAAATATATCTTTTACGTTTTTTAGTGCCTATTACCCCCTGTCTTAGACTTATTGTATTAAAAGAGGCATAATCCTCAATTGTATATGCCGAAACAGACATAGATTTTCGTCCAAGTTTAAAGTCATTATAAAAAGTACTCCATTCGTCGGGTAATAGTATGGTTCCAAACAATAAAATCGCAAAACACGGAACAGTATAATTACCATTCCCTAACATAAATGCCTGCATCCTGATTTCGTGAACAGGTGTCATCTCATAGCCCAGTAAAACATGTTTGAGGTCATGGCTTTCATACTTAGGAACAAGGCTCAGATTATGATCATCAAGGCGTTTGGCAACATCATAGCCTATAGTTCCTTCAGGATACTGCCTTAACGTATTCACCTTACTGTTATAATAGTCCATATTATGGAATCGTTCTATTAATTTAACCGAAGTATTAAAAGACCATTTTATTATTTGCCTCGCAAATCGCTGAATACCATTCATAACTAACCTGATTATAAATATTAGTAATCTAAAATTAATGAAATATAGTCGTTATTTCAAAAAGATTGCCACGCTCCATTACATTACGCTCGCAATGACGTAAGAGTAAGTAAACAGCATTAGGTTTTGAACTTTTCGGTCTTTTGTGTCAAGACAAAAGAACAGCTACCCCTATAAACAAAAAAATCTCCCATTGGGAGACCACTTTTATAAAACAAAAAATGGCAAGCGACCTACATCGCACCGCTACAACCGTATACCTTTGCTGCGTTCCCGCCCTGGAGGATTCTACAGGAGCTGGTCGTGTAGGACTTGCCAGTGCAAATATACAATCTTTTTGTATTTTCGCAAAGGTCATTGCCAATTGTAAAATACAATTGTATATTGTAATCACTATTAATAAAACCATGAAGAAACATAACTTATTAGCATTCATTTTATTGGGAGCTGCCGCAATGAGCTGTGACGGCGGAAAAAATTCTCAAAAAAATTTATTTAAGCTCGATACTACAGGTCTAAAACAGCTATATCACCCTAATGAAACGTTTCCTTTAGGTATAGAAAACCCTAAAAACGCAACTATCGACTCGGTAATTTACTACATAAACGATACTAAAGTGGGTAGTGTTAACGGAAATACCAAACTGGATTTTAAATTTGAAAATGAAAAATTCGGTTACAAAAACATCAAAGCACTTGTATATAGTGACGGAGATAATAGCGAAGTTACCGGGCGTGTAGAACTGGGCAGTGGCGTTACACCTACCAAACTGGAGTATGAACTGGTTAACACCTACCCTCACGATATGCAGGCCTATACACAGGGACTGGAGTTTTACCGTGATACGCTTATTGAAAGTACTGGAAGACGCGGACTATCAACTCTTCGTAAAACCAACTACAAAACCGGAGAGGTATACAAAAAAACCGAACTTGAAGGAAAATACTTTGGCGAAGGTATCACCGTTGTAGACAATAAAATATATATGCTAACATGGCAAAGCCGTACCGGTTTTGTTTTTAATGCCGATACTTTTGAAAGACTTGAAGAGTTTAAATACTTCAAGGAGATTGAAGGCTGGGGACTTACTCACGATGACAGCAAGTATATATATATGAGTGACGGAACTGAAAAGATTTGGAAACTGGACCCTAAAACCCTTAAAGAAGTTGATTATGTAAATGTATATACCTCTAACAGCAAAATCAAATCGGTTAACGAGCTGGAGTGGATTGATGGTAAAATATACGGTAACGTATACCAAACAGACGGTATTGCCGTAATAGATCCTGCTACCGGAGCTGTAGAGCATATACTGGATATTAGTCCGCTTAAAAAACAGGTGACCATGCACCCTGATATGGATGTACTAAACGGTATTGCCTACAACCCTAAAACCAAAACCATTTTTATTACCGGTAAAAACTGGGATAAAATGTTTGAAATAAGAGTAAAACAATAAAACTGTTTTTAAACTGTTATATATAAGCTCCCTTCGGGGAGCTTTTTATTTATCTTCAACTTATACATTACATCATAAACAGATAAACTTTTGCTATTTTTGAATGTAACCTTATTACCATGAAAAACGTCACCTTACTAATTCTGTTTTTTTGTTCAATGATATGTTATTCACAAAGCTATGCTTTCCTTCACATAGGAGATCAGGATAAGCCTATGCCGAATATAATTATTTCTGTTAACCCTATAAATCAGGCTACACATCCTGAAACCAACATTTACCAAGTAGACAAAGAAAGCTTCGATATTATAAGTTTATATATAGCAAATTATGAGGTTAACAAAAACGACATCTTAAAATCTGAGTTACCTTATGGTACTTACAATGTTATTTGCTATTCAGTCGAAAATAAAAATATAGATACAAAATATCTTCTGGGAACACAAAACAGCCTTCCCTTTTTTAAAGGGCTACTGCCCTGCCTAAAAAAATATCCTGAAATAGAGGTAAAAATAAACGGATTAATAAAAAGGTTAACTGTTACAACTCCTTAAGTATTAGCTTATGAAAAAACTAACACTCCTTTTAGTTATTCCTTTAACAATAATAGCCTTTACATTTTTAACTCCATACAGTATAGTTGAAGTTGAAGATGTAGACAACCTTTTCGTTTTAGGCTACCCTTTTATATATGAGGCTCCTGCTTTTCATACCTCTATGGCAAGTCAGTTTTTTATATTACCTCTTCTGGCCGATTTACTAATATACTTTACAGTACTCTATATAATAATAGCACTTATAAACAGAGTTCGAAAAATTAACCTTCCTAAATTTATATCTATACCGCTTTTAACAACTTCCTACCTTTTACTTACCTTAAAATTACTTACAGTATCCATATCAGCAAGAGAAAATACCTACACACTAAATCCTTGGTTTGAAATGAAAGTACTAAGTACCCATATAGGCTTTCCACCGGCAACCGTTAGCAAATTATCTCCTGAAAACCAGTAAAATATCTGTTGAAAAACATAGTTCTTTATGGGATTCCTCCTTTTATCTCATCATTTAGATGGTTATATTTGTTTACCTAAGCAATAACAAATACCCAAAAAACAATGCAAACCGATTTCAAAATTACACACCAAACAGTGGTCAATGCCCATGTTAGTGATGTATGGAAAGCCCTTACCGACCCCAAAATGGTTAGGCAGTATTTTTTTGGCTCCAATCTCGAAACCACATGGAAAGTAGGAAAGCCTATTCGCTTTTATGGCGAATATAAAGGCACACGTTATGAGGACAAAGGTATTGTACTGGAGTATAACGAAAACGATAAGCTGTCCTACAGCTATCATAGTAGCTGGACTACCCTACCCGATGAACCTCAGTACTATCTTGAGGTTTCCTATCAGGTAAAAAAAATACCCGGTGGAACCGAGCTCACCATCTCGCAAACCAACTACGACGAAGAAAAAGCCCAACACTCCCTGCAAAACTGGGAAGTGGTTACCAACAGGCTTAAAGAACTTATTGAAGATTAAGCCTTTTCTATTATTCTAAATAATGAATTTTAAATTTTAAGTGAAATCCTTCCTTTCATCAGAACGACATTCTCATTTGTCATTTTGAGCGCAACGAAGTGAAGTCGAAAAATCTAATTAAAATAAAAGATTCCTGCTTCAGTCGGAATGAAAAAGAGATCCTTCCTATCGTCAGGATGACAAACGGAGTAAGCCAATAAGTAAAAAAGCCCCGGTTATCAATCGGGGCTTTTTAAATAAATCAACTTAAACCAAACCATACACTGATTAAATCATGTATATGAAATCCAAACTATTTTAATTGTGCATTAATACAGTATCAATTACATGTATAACACCATTTTTCTGATTCACATCGGCAATTGTAATTTTAGCTTTGCCGCCTTTCTCATCAATAACCCATACATCATTACCATCCATCATAAAAGTAAGCTCGCCGCCCTGTACCGTTTTTGCAACATATTTGCCTTTACCTTTTTTAATAGCCTTCATCACATCGGCAGCGCTCCATTTACCGGCTACCACATGGTAGGTTAATACACCTTGAAGCATTTTTTTGTTTTCGGGTTTTAAAAGGGTCTCTACAGTACCTTTAGGTAACTTTGCAAAAGCTTCGTTTGTTGGTGCAAACACGGTAAACGGTCCGTCTCCTTTAAGGGTTTCTACCAGTCCGGCAGCTTTAACAGCAGCAACCAGGGTAGTATGATCCTTAGAGTTTACGGCATTATCAATAATGTCTTTAGTAGGATACATGGGTGCTCCGCCTACCATAACGGTTTTTTGTGCATAGGAAACCGAACCTAAAAGCAGCATAAAAGCCACTACTGCAATCGGATAAATTCTTTTAAGGTTTTTCATAATTGGAAAAATTAACGTTTTATAGGAAGATTTACGTCGTTCATCGATTTTTGGTTTTAATTAAACAATCTTTTATAAAATTTTAACTAATTTTCGATCAAATCACTAAGCAACCTATGAGAACACAGTTAAAATATATAGGTAAAAATGTTAGCTTACAAGCACTTAGAGATGTAGTTACTGAAAAGAGCCTAAATACAAATAATAAACTATTGTTAAATCCGCAGGATTATAACACAGTGATTTTGGAACAGGCTAATTTGTTTGAAGAAGTGCAGCAAATTCCGCTAACAGTAAAAGGCATAGTGATAGAAAAAGATGACGATAAACAAATCCCGTACGGAACAGTAGGGATAACATAAAAACATTAAAATTAAAAACTAATGCAATAAAAATATTTGAATACACACAAACCAACCAACCAATAATTATCCACCAAAAACAAATTACAAACATGCTAAGCGGATTTATCGAACTAAGTTCCGGTCAAATCTTCTCCATCAAATGGAAAGGTTATGACGAGATCATTAAGCTCACTTTAAACGAGTTAGCAGGCCTTAGCCCAAAGGCCACTTCTAAAAATCTAATCAACAGGCTAAAGTCGCACATTCCTCCACAGGGTTTTAACGAACGCTACGAAATGGGATGGGGTTTTATTGACAGTTTAGAGCATAAAACCATTTGCCGAAGACTTGAAGTATGCAGCCTGTGTGATGATGAACAGCAACTTTTTTGGGCTGCTGTAGAAAGAGGTTACTCCAAACTTTTACAAAGCTGTGACGAATACATGCACTTGCAGCCGCAATATGTAAAAGACCTGCTTGATTTTAAAACAGGTACAGGAATAACCAACTAAAAAAAATCACTACCACATTAAAAACAGTTATGTGACAGCACCCTAGCTAAGTGCTGCCCTAAACCCTGTTTGCCAGCTAATTAAGTGCAATAGCCTTTGCTAATGCGCCGGGGGAGAATTTTGTTTACTCTTTTTAGACAATTTACTTTTTCAACTTTAACTGTATAAAATTATGGAAACGTTTTTTTTAGCCGAGAGCCTTGGCATACTAACAGTATATGTATTTTTTACCGCGATAATAATATCGCTTATTATTATAACAATGCTTAACTACGCCTTTTCGAAAAAAATTAAGAACTGGTGGCAAATAATAGCATTTATTTTGGTTGCCTTGCTTATCCCTGTAGGAGTTTGCAAGTGTGTAATAAGTTTTATCGGATTTATTTAAAAGTATAATTAAGGAATTTACTTTGCTATTTTATATACTAATTGCCTGAAAGCAAAATAAGCTAGGTACGTTATCATTGTGGGGGATTACAAACTAACTTTCTTTCGGGCAATTTTTTTAAAGATTGTCATTATGTGAATGCCCGTTGTGGCAAACACATTCAAACATATAGGCCGTAACCTTACCTATCGGCAAAAAAGTCAGCATTTTTAAATGCTTTTTGGGAAAACAACATGCCCTGCTATTATATATTTTCTTCAAAAAAATTGCCTGAAATGAGGTTCAGCCTGCGTCATGAGGGATTAAGGGAAGCCAATACGTTCGGGCAGTTTTTTAAAAACTGAAAACAAAGCACTACGGTGCGCGTTTAATATACGTTCTTATTTTAAGATATTAATATTTAGTATTACTTTGTTATTCTAATTGCCCTTGAGCTAGTTAGGTGCGTTATCATGGGGGATCACAGCAGAACTTATAAGTCTCTTGGGCAATTTTTAACTTATTTAAACATTACTCTACTCTGTTTTACTCTATATCTATTTTTATCAAAAACGCGGAAGCCTGCTATATTTAGCAGGCTTCTTCAATTTATATAGGTATTGTTTTTAGTTTATATGATATAAACACTCCCCTTACCGGCTTTAGCATTAACCTTAAACTGCAGTATTACACTATCACTGTTTTGCAGGCTGTTTACTAAATAATCACTTACTGTAGGCATATCATCGTCAACAGTATTTGTAAGTAGGGAATTTGGCGCTTTATACTCTCCGCTGGTTATTGATTCTACCCCATCCCTACCGGCAAACTCTACCTTTTCTTTCATTAAACTGTTATCCAGGAAAAGATACTGCTTAACCCGAGCCTCACCATTTTTAAACTCAATAGTAGCAACTATGTCAGTAATACCATTTTCCTGTTTTTCGGCAATGAGATCTCTAAACTCATCAATAATTTCAGTAAGGTCTTTATCAGAACTAGCTTTTAGTTCCTGCATATTGGCATAACTGTACAATAGGGAAAAATCGATATTCAGGTTAAAACGGAAATCAGCAAACAGGTTGGAGAAATCCATTCCTTTATACGCCTCTACAGATGCTTCTGCCTGTTTCTGTTGGATTGCAGTATCATTCTCAGTAGCGTCTTCGGTACTACAGGAAATCATCCCTGCTCCCATTACTGCCATAAAGGCTAAATAAACTGCTTTTTTCATAAATCAAAGGTTTTAATAGGTGTGTTAAAAATTGGTTGTCAATATATAACGTTAAAGATAGTAAATAAAGTACCTGCTATTTCTTTTGTCTCAACTCAAAATCTATTTTTTTGAATTGTGAAAGCAAATAATTTTCATTTACATTATCTGCAAAAGCAGAATAGTTACTTAACATAGCTGTAAAATCACCTTCGTTTCTAGAAATAAAAACACTTTTAAACGGACTACCATATTTCTTAAAAGCAGGATGATTACATGTTACTTTACATACTCTTATTTGATAATTATCTTCCTTTCGCTCACTTAAAACTTCGTAACCATCAAATTCAAATTCATCATCCCAAACAAAAACATTATTTAAAAAACGAATTCTGGAATTATACACTTCGTCTTTAAATATCAAATTATAGATATGGAAAGCAAATTCCTTTTCATTCAATCGATGCTGATAAAATTGCCCTCCTTTAATTTTCCCATTAAATGCACCCAGTTCAATCAGTAACTCTTTGTCAAGACTATAGTCAAGTTTTTGGACCGATGAACAACCTGTAACTAATACAATGAGAAAAAGAGAAAGCCACCTCATGCCTCTGCCCTGGTTTGTTTGTACCGTTTAATATTATCCCAAACAATTATCAATACAAACCACACAACAGGTAACATATTTACAGTATTAGGTAACCCCTTATTGAGACCAAACACATATAAAGTAATCCCCGTCACTATGTAAATATAAAAGAGCTGCAAACATATCTTAACAAACAATGTAACAGCAGGGTGATCTACATTTCCAACCTCTTCACCGTTTTTCCATTTTCTGTAACGAATAACGTTACTCCTTACAACAATAAATGTAAACAGTAATATAGGTAATGCTAACTCCCAACTTAACAGAATCTCCTTAAAAGGAGAAAACAGTGAAACGATTTTAACCAATGCCATAAAGCACGCAAATATTAAAAAAACCTGAAATGATCGTTTTAAAATATGATAAATAATACTTTTTTTATCCATCGTTGTAAGGTGTTTTTTTAAGTTTAGTTACAGTACAGGCTTATTACATCACGTCCTTCTATGGTAAAGCCTAACTCTTTTGCCTTTTTAAAATCGATGCAGGCCCCCTCATAGTCGGGTTCGGTTAGTTTTGCCTTACACATGGCGCGAGAGTAATACACTTCCCCCGGGTAATCGGTACCCAGTTCAATAGCCTCGGTGTAGTCTTTTATAGCGCTAAGATAATCTTTACTACTGTAAAAAGCCTCACCACGGCACCGCAAAACACGTGCGGTTTCTCGGTTATATTCCATTGCTTTATTAAACGTTGCTATAGCATCCAGGTATTTACGGGTACTCACCTCTTTTGCTCCTCTACGCATTAGCTTTTCAAACTCATCATCAACAGGGATTTCTTTAGCAACACTATCAGTAACCACTGCTTTTTGAGGTTCAGGCTGTTCTGCTGCTTCCTGCTCGGTTTTAGCCTTACCCTTTTTAACCCTGTGTTTGGCATATTCCTGTGCATTAGCAACAGTAAATGCTAACAAACAAAAGAGTAATAGTTGTATTTTTAGTACGTGTTTCATTATAATCTATCGGCATTTTAACGCATAAACCTGTTGGGTTTTTATCACCATGTCATCTATACCAAGTTCCTTGGCTTTTTTTAAATCATCACAAGCATTTGCCTTTTCCTTTTTTGTTCCTGTTTCAGCTACTACATTAGCTCGCATCAAATAAGCATATGCTACTTCTTTTTGCGGAGTATTGCTATCCTCAATCATAAGGGTGTATTCCTTTATTGCTTTTTTATACTCCTTTAGCTGATAATATGAAGTTGCTCTTGAAATGTACACCCTCCATGATTCACTCTCCGGACTTACCTCAAGTGCCTGTGTATAAAACTTAAGGGCTTGCCTATAATTATTTTGTATTGTCTGCTCTCCCGCTTTATTCATTATAGCCTGAAAATCACCAAACGATTTTGTTTCTTTATTTTTCACCTCCTGTGGTTCTACCCATGCTTTTTCATTAACTACAGGAGTTTTTTGCGGTTCGGCAAAAACAGTATCTTTAGCTTTTTTAGTAGTATATTTAGCATATTCCTGTGCCATCAGGCTACTACTACATGTAAGTAAAACTATTAATATTGAAGTAATTCTTTTCATAGTAAATTATTTATAGCTAAGTTATTAATTATAACGTATAATACACAGTGATAGTACAGCTACTAATCACAACCTTCATCAAGTATTGACCTATCGCCACCCAATGCTCCCGTTGCACGGGCAACAGTAATATCGGCACATTTTCTCTCTTTATCTCCCTCACCACCTCTTGCACTATAAGCAATTCCACGGGCTAAACATAGCTGTCCCTTAGCATTATAATGTGGAATTTTTGTTTCTTCTAAAGCTTTTGTATAATCATTTATAGCATTGTCAAAATCCCTTAGCCTAAAGTAACAATGTCCTCTAAAATTCAAAACGACATACTCCCAATCTGGCGGACTTATAGCCAGCGCCTGGTTTAAAACATCAATCGCCTGCTCATTATCTAAATCCCTATAAAGTTGTCTGGCTTTCTCTAAAAGCTCTTCAAATTCGCTTTTAGATTCTTCTGCCAGCTGAGTCTCGGCTATAACAATTTCATCTGTCTTTTCCGGCTGGGTAAAAACAGTATCTTTTACCCTTGTAGTTTTGTATTTGGGATAGTTTTGAGCATTTGCCGATAGACAGAAAACCAAAAACAACAGTGAAGTTAAGTATCTCATGGTAAGGAGGTTTAAAAAGCTAATATACAAATTTTCTCACAGCCACGCAGCCTTGACTTTTTTGTCTTTTTGTATCAGGACAAAAGAAGAAGTATTCAGTATTCAGTCACAGTAAACAACTCTTATTGCCCTAAGTATGTCATGTCGACAGCAGGAGACATCTCTATTCAAAATTCAGAGATTCCTCACTACACTACGTTTCGTATCGGAATGACAATCAAAATAGAACGGCAGAGTAAGCAAACGGCATTAGGTTTTTATGGCGTTAAGTAAATTGATGAAAGAGGCGTAAAAAAGCATCTGCTGTTTGAGACAAAAGCCGAGTTCAGATGGTTTAGCCGAATGAGGTAATTTATAGCCTGAGAAACCATAGCCTTGACATTTTGGTTCTTTTCTGTCAGGACAAAAGGACAAAACATTAACTATGCTAAATGATGAATTTTAAATGAGATCCTTCCTATCGTCAGGATGACAAACGGAGTAAACACATAAAAAAAGCCCTGACCAATGGTCAGGGCTTTGATATTTAAAAGAGGAATCAGTGATTATTTCTCACCTTTTTCCATTCTTTCTTTTAATTCTGCAAGTGCATTGATATCACCTAGAGTGGTTTTCTCTGCATTGTTGTTAGAGTTGTTAGACTCGTTATTAGCCTTAACATTTTTCTCTTCTTCTTCTCTAAAGATAGCAGTGTGAGAAGCTACAACTCTTTTGAATTCTTTATTGAACTCAATTACTTTAAAGTCAGCGCTTTCACCTTTTTTAAGTTTTTTACCATCTTCTTTCTCAAGGTGTCTTGTAGGGATGAAAGCAACGATATCGTCACCAAACTCTACAGTAGCACCTTTGTCAACGATCTCAGCAATCTCACCTGCGTGAACAGTACCTACTGCAAAAGACTCTTCATATTTATCCCATGGGTTAGCAGTAGTTTGCTTGTGACCAAGAGATAATTTACGTCCTTCCACATCAAGCTCAAGAACAATAACATCAAGTTTATCACCTACGTTTACAAACTCAGATGGGTGCTTGATTTTCTTAGTCCAAGATAGGTCAGAGATGTAAATTAAACCGTCAATACCTTCTTCTAGCTCTACGAATATACCAAAGTTAGTGAAGTTTCTAACGATACCTGTGTGTTTAGAACCTACAGGATATTTAGCTGTGATGTCAGTCCATGGATCCTGAGAAAGTTGCTTGATACCTAGAGACATTTTACGGTCTTCTCTGTCAAGAGTTAAGATAACTGCTTCTACCTCATCACCAACTTTAACGAAATCCTGAGCAGATCTTAGGTGCGTAGACCAAGACATTTCAGAAACGTGGATTAAACCTTCTACACCTTCAGCAACTTCGATAAACGCACCGTAGTCAGCAATAACTACTACTTTACCTTTAACTTTGTCACCTACTGCAAGGTTTGCATCAAGTGCATCCCATGGGTGAGGGTGTAATTGTTTAAGACCAAGTTGGATTCTTGTTTTCTCATCATCAAAGTCAAGGATAACCACGTTAAGTTTTTGGTCAAGTTCAAGAACTTCACTTGGGTGGTTAATTCTGCTCCATGAAAGGTCAGTGATGTGGATAAGTCCGTCAACACCTCCAAGGTCGATAAATACACCGTAAGAAGTAATGTTTTTAACAACACCTTCAAGTACCTGGCCTTTTTCAAGCTGACCGATGATTTCTTTCTTCTGTACTTCGATATCCGCTTCGATAAGCGCTTTGTGTGAAACTACTACGTTTTTGAATTCGTGGTTGATTTTAACAACTTTGAACTCCATAGTTTTGTTTACATATTGGTCGTAATCCCTAATAGGTTTAACATCAATTTGAGAACCTGGTAAGAATGCTTCAATACCAAATACGTCAACGATCATACCACCTTTAGTTCTGCACTTAACGAAACCGTTAACGATTTCACCTGTTTCATGAGCATTGATAACTCTGTCCCAAGCTTTAATTGTACGTGCTTTTTTGTGGGATAATACTAACTGTCCTGATTTATCTTCACGAACGTCGATTAATACCTCTACTTTGTCCCCTACTTTTAGGTTAGGGTTGTAACGGAATTCATTTAAAGAGATAACACCTTCAGATTTAGCGTTGATATCAACGATAGCATCTCTGTCAGTGATTCTTACTACTGTACCCTCTACTACTTCATCATTATCAGTAGAAATGAAAGTTTTTTCAACTAGCTCTTCAAACTCTCTTAGGTGTTGCTCATCTACAGGATCAATACCTTCTTCGAAGTTATGCCAGTTAAACTCTTTTAAAAATTCCTCTTGTGTTTTTACTTGTTCAGACATTGCTGATCTAATAATTTGTATCCCGTTGTTTTGCAGGTTTCCTGTGCAGTAACAAAACGCTACGGAAGTGTTTTACATATTTGATTATAAACCTTTTAGAAACCATCTCCTGCTAAAAGGTGCGCAAAGGTACAAAACTTTTATAACTCTACAAAACATTTACTAACAATGCTTTAGCAACACAATATTATTGCAACCATTTATTGTAAAATTTTACACACAATTTGTTATAATCATAACTTTAAAAAACAAATTATTTAACATATATTTTATATAGATTATTTTATTTACCTTAGAACCCGGAAACAACTTGAAATTAAGTCCTAAAAACTTAATTTTTTTATGAAATTATCAATCAGTCACGCCTTTTTAAAACTACATTTTCTAAACCGAAATTTTGTAGCACTATTCCTATTGCTTTTTTTTAGCACTGCTGCCTATTCACAACTTAGCGTAACAATGGTAAACAAAACCGATGAAACCTGCCCCGGTAACGGTACCATTACTCTGGCTGCCCAAAATGCACAAACAGGAACCGACGTAAATTATATAGTATACAAATTACCCGATATAGATAACCCTATTTGGAATTCTACTAACCCCATAGTAACCAGCCTTACCGATGGTACTTATAGAATAGTAGTTAAACAGGGAGCAACCACATCGGCACCCATTGAGGTTGTAATTGAAGATAATACCCAAACCGTTGCCTATTCCATCACAACCACAGATCCCGTTTGTAACGACGGAGTTATAGACATAACCGTAAACAACGGAACAGCAATAAGCTATGAAATTATAAGCGGACCGGTAACCTTTCCGCCACAAGCCACACCATCATTTACTGATTTACCTGCGGGTATATATACTGTAAGGGTAAACGACGACTGTGGGTTTGGTGTACCACAGGCCGTAACACTTTTCTCCCAGTCGGAAGAACTCATACTAGGAGATACAGCAGGGCTACCAGACGTGGAACTACCTGGCTGTGATTTAGTAACTGTGACCAATACATTATACACTACAGAATTTGAAGCTGCAACTACAGTACAAAGTATAATACTTACCGTATATCCTCCGGACGGGGGCACACCTATACAGGTTGAAGGTTTTTACGAAGCTTCCACCCTATCAATATCTGCCATAATACCTTTATATTACGAACAAACCTATTATTATGATATAACCGTTACAGACAATTGTACAACCTATACCGAAAACTGCGAAGTATATGTAACCTTACTTGCCGTAGCACAGTTTGACAACGCCAACTGTTTTGGTAAAAAACTCCTTATTCAGCCTTTTAAATTTGTAGGGCCTTATACCATCAACTTTGAATCTTACCCTGCCGGATGGGACCCGGAGCTGGCAAACGAAACCTATCCCGGCCCTTATACTGTAGATGACGAAGAAATAGAGTTTGGTAGTGACGAATACGAATGCCCTTACGGCACCTATACAGGATATATCACTGATGCCTGCGGACGTGTAGGTGAGTTTACTATTGAAATAGAAGAGATTGAGGTAATACCTACCGCCAATCCGTCTCCGGCAGATTGTAGTACACAACTGGGATCGGTAGAGATATCAATACCGGGACTTGTTATGGCAACTGCCGAGATTATAGAAGCACCCGATGAGTACCCTGATCCGCTTCCGGATGATGTAATGGAGTACTACGAATATTCTGATGAACCGGGCGAAGAAATAAATTCTCTTACTATACCGGGATTACCACCGGGACTATATGTAATTATACTTACAGATGAATGTGGTAAGGTGTACGACCCACTTGACTTTATTATTGAAGTGGCCGACCCTGAAATTCATATAGGCCCAAGGGTAGACTGCCGTGAGGGGTATTCAACCCTGTATGTTGGAAGCGCAACTCCTCCAATAACCGAGGCGTATATTATAGCTGCTCCGGCTACTTTTAGCGAAACCCTGCCTTATGATATTATGCAGTTTGCAACATCTCCTACAGGCATATATATGGATAACCTGCCTGCCGGCTCATATACCATAGAGCTAACAGATGATTGTGGTACTAGAACAGAACCAATAACTCTTACCGGATACCAAATCAATTCAACCGAAGTAGATGTTACCCTTAACTGTGGTTCTTTTGACGTGTATATATCCCATAGCAGTAATGCTATTAATCAGGTTAAATACTGGTTACAGCAATACAACGAAGCTACCGATACATGGCGCATGCCCGGCAGTGATATAGACTATGTTGAAGGTGAAGAACCCGATGAAGACACAGCGATTGAGCTAACGAATAATCAAACACTATACAGCATAGCCTATCACGGTACATTTAGGGTAATAAAATCGTTCTCTACTTATGGTAGTGGTGCCAGTAAAAAAACCTGTATTGAAATACTGGAAGAATTTATTGTACCTAACGGACTCCTTATTGGAGATATTTTAAACATTGCCTGCGACGGTGGTGCAACAAACGATGTACTGGTTAATGCCACAGGTGTAGAACCGCTTACCTACCGTATTATTGAAATGAACGGGAATCCCGTAATGATAGATAACGGCAACAGTAATATTTTTTACGGACTGGAAACTGCCTCTTACCTCCTGCAGGTAGAAGATCCTTGTGGTACAATAGTACCAATGTATTTTAATGTAAACGATCTGCCTTCATTAGTTACTGCAAACACCGCTCCCGATATTACATTATGCGATGTAGGTAACGATGGTGAGGAAGATTTCAACCTTGCGGCACAGGTAGCATTTGTACTGGACAATCAGGATCCTGATTTAGTAACCATTACCTTCCACATCAGTGAGAGTGATGCCGATGCAGGTATTAATCCGTTACCGGACACTTATACATCGGGTAATGCTACCATATATGCAAGGGCAACTCACAGTGCCAACCCTGATTGCGTATCTATATCACAATTCGAGCTTATACTGCAGGATGCCCCTTCTCTGGATATGGAAGATTTCTATGCCCTTTGTGAAGGACAAAGCACTACCGTTACTGCGCCAGACGGTTATGAAAGCTACGAATGGTCTACCGGAGAAACTACTCAAAGTGTAACTTTTACCGATAGCGGAAACTACACCGTTACCGCCACAAACGAGAACGGATGCCAAACCACCCACTCGTTTACGGTTAACATGACTGCAATTCCGCGTATTGCACAAATTGATTTAACCGACTGGACTACTGCCGACAATACCATTAATGTAATTGTAGAACCATCTCAATACCCACAGGAGTTTGAATATTCGCTTGATGGGTATATCTATCAGGATTCGCCCCTATTTACAAACCTTACTCCGGGGCCATACACTGTGTATGTAAGGGATAAGTACGACTGTGGTGCCGATCTTGGTGATGTATACCTGCTCACCTACCCTAAGTTCTTTACACCTAACGGCGATGGTATAAACGAAACGTGGCGCATACAGTATTCTTTCTTTGAGCCCGATATGGAAATTTATATCTTTGACAGGTATGGTAAACTACTTATTTCCTTTGGTCCTAACTACGAAGGCTGGGACGGAACCTTCCACGGGAAGCGACTGCCTAGTACCGATTACTGGTTCCTTGTTAAACGTCAGGACGGACGCGAACATAAAGGGCATTTCTCTATGGTGAGGTAGTATTTAGATACAAGATAATAGACTTGAGACATTAGACGCTTTTTCGCTGGTGCGAGCGTCCCGCTCATTCAAGCTTAGGCTAGTAAAATATTGAATAGAAACTCTATTTTAGAAAACACCTAATGAATAACATACAAAATACAATCGATTTACTTTTACAATATTTAACTAAGCAAATTGGCTATAAAATCATCATTGATGAAGAGTATTTTAAAGAGTTTCCTGATTTTTATTATTTAATATACAATACCGAAGACTACCTGATAAATAAAAATATATCAAACGCATTAGTAGGTAACTTTCCGGTAATAATAAAAAAGACTAAAGAGGAATTTTATACTTTGATTTACGATGAAGATACAATCTCATTAACTTTTGAAGAAGTATTAAATTTACCCTTTGAAGATATACTTAAACTCAACATACTACAAAAATTTGATTTAGATTAATATATTTTCAATCCCCTATGCTAGCGCGAGCGTTCCGCTCGTGATCAACTAACTACTCTTTCTTAACCAGCTTAAAAACCATGTCTTTAGTTGCCGAATCAGCAGAAACCCATGTAAACTGCAATTGTAACTCATTATCTACAACGTAACCAAAGTAATAACCCTCGTTTAATGCAAAAGCTAATTTTTTGGGTTCAAAATATTGAGCCTTAATATAAGGACTTACAATTTGCCTGCTGAATTCATAGTTAGTGAGATTAAAACTTAACTCAGTGCTTTTATTCTCTTCAAAATCTATATCTGCCACAAAAGATATTTCAGGTTGGTTTCCATAATACACACCTTTAACAATGCTGTTATTATTAAAGATAAGTGTAATATAATCTTTAAATACCTCTCCGTTTGCCTCTTTATGATTATATAAATAATTTTTAACCTGAGCGTTACAGTAAAAACCGACAAGCAGTAATAAGAAAAGTAAACATTTTTTCATGGTAAGGTTTTAGTATAAAACGCTTAATATAGTGAGTAAATTGTCCACGCTGGCGCGATCGTCCCGCTCGTGTGGGCAAAAGGATAATATTAAATTCAAAGAACTGGACTAGTGCTATTAATAAGAAACATTATTGACATTAGTTTTCTCCATCTTCTCCATAAAAAAATTAATTTCTTTTAATTTACTATTCTTAAATTTAAATGAGTAAAATAATTTTTGTTCTGCCATTTTAGATGATTCAATAGGCACTTTAATTAATTTTTCTTTACACAATTGTTTAGGGACAATACTAAATCCATTATTGTTTTTTAAAGTTTCGATTATATCTAAATAAGAAGGTAATATATACCTCGGAATAATTCTGGGATTAGTATTGAATCGGGTTTCCCAAAATTTCTCTATATCTTTTTGATTATTGTCATAGCTAAACCAAGTTTGTTTTTCTAACCATTTGATTAGCTCCTTATCATTTTTCTCTATATTTTTTGGAATTTCAATGTCTTTAGAACATATTAACTCTAATGTTTCAGTCTTAATATATTTGAATTCATGATCATAAACGTTATGCTTTTTTACACCTACCAGTAATTGGATTTTATCCGTTTCAAGGGCTTCAATCAAATCTTTTTCAGTTCCAAAAGTTGTGACAATATACATATCAAAAGAATAAATTTTATTAATTAATTCTTTTTTAAAAAAATCTGTAGTACAACCAATTGTTATAGCATAACGTTCTTTTTTTGCTCTTTGCCCTGAATAATACTCTACTTTTTCTAATTCCTGTAATGGATTAGTAATTTGGGTATACAAGAACTTTCCGTATTCGGTAGGTTCTAATTTTCGAGTGGTTCTTTCAAATAGTTTTTTACCGATATGATTTTCAAGAGCAGATAAATGTTTACTAACTCCGGGTTGAGT
The DNA here is from genome assembly GCF_046000485.1 of Flavobacterium rhizophilum. NCBI lineage: Bacteria > Pseudomonadati > Bacteroidota > Flavobacteriia > Flavobacteriales > Flavobacteriaceae > Flavobacterium > Flavobacterium rhizophilum. The sequence continues at coordinate 28,211 of NZ_JBELQB010000010.1, read as the reverse complement.
CATATTCAATTTTTTTGAGGCCTCTGTAATGTTGTTACATTCATAAATAGAGCTAAAAGTCCTCAACCACTCCAAATTAATCATAATATATGTTATAAATAGATAAACAAAAATAATTAAAATTATCAATTTATCGAATCTATATTTGTAGAAAAAATAGAAACAATGACAAAAACATTAGTAATAAACTACACGCCCAGAAAAGGTTCTTACACCAAAATTTTATTTGATGAATTTGTAAAACTGGCAAAAGGAAAAACAGAAATGAAGCATTTAAATTTAGCCGAAACTCCACCGGATTTATTATTAGAAAAAAATTTGAATTTAATAATGGAATGGAATATGGGAAAAAGAGATTTTTCAGAAGAGGAGCTCTCAATACTATCTAATCATAATAAACTTATAGATGAAGTTCTTGAAGTTGATAATATTGTATTAGCTTTTCCCATTTATAATTTCACAATGCCAGCAACTGTAAAAGCATGGATAGATGCTATCGTAGTTAGTGACAAAACATTCTCTTTTAGCCCTGAAACAGGATTTGTCGGTCTTTGTAATAATAAAAAGGCTTTATCACTAGTGGTTAGTGGGTTTGATTATAATAATTCTGGTAATATTAAAGAATATGCTTCGCTTACAATAAAACAAAATTTTGATTTTATGGGAATTTCTTCAGAACAGATTTCAGCTTTTGGTGTAGACCAAAATAGAGACCAATTAAATTCAACTCTTGAGAATGCCAAATTTGAAATAAAAAATTTAATCGACAGATGGTTTCCAAGTGTCTAGCCCTGAAATATGGTTACAGATTAAATATAAATCTAAGCAGTTAATTTGTGTATCATATTTGTTTTTTTAATGGAAAGGCAAGTATGATATTACTTCATTATGTAATTTAATTCCATTTTTTTAGCACTTTTAGTGTGAGAGGTTTATTCACAAAGCTTTGATTAAGATAGAACTACTCCCTATACTGGCGCAAGCGTCCCGCTAATGTTAAAATACAACATAAATAAAAACTACTGCACACTACCACTACCCTGCCTCCACATCGCTATAGAGTTGTGAAAACGCTGTTGCACCTCAGCCGGAAGCATCTTTAAAAATGCATCATTAAACTGATTTTCATCAAAAAGAGTTAGCGCAATCTGGTCCAGCATGGCATCATAGTTAGGGTACTTATTGTTATATATAAAAGTAATGCAGTTAGCACAATGCTCCATGATAATGGTACTGTGCATATTATTTGCCGTGAAGAGGGCAAAAAAACAAACAACAATAAAATCGTCTTCGTTTTGGTATTCCCTAAAATCAAATTCGGGAACTGTAAGCAATAGTTTTTCTTTAAGATTCATGGGGTATAGCGTGGTAATTCAAAAAAAGATAAACAATAACACTCTTGGTTCATAATAGGAACCACAGTTAAATTTAACAAATAAGTAAATCACCTGCTGTTTACTCAACAATTCATGAAAAAAAGACTATAAAAAGATTGAATTTATCGATAAACTGCACTTTTGTAGCACAATAACTACAATAGAAATACAAAAAAGTACATATAGGTAATAGCCTACTGTACTTATTAAACTCTTATTTAAATACTGATTTTACAGACCATTCATATCCTTTGCAGTATTGGATATGCACATTGTAAAGCGAATCGGCAAACCTGGTACCATCGGCAGCATCATTTTCAAGCTGAAGTCTTTCTTTAACCGCCTGTCTCAGCCTACGCTGAATATAAGGGGTTTTGTCGGCACCCAGGTAAGCATAAAAAAGCTCAGGCCTTTCAAGGAAGATATGATAAAAATAATCATCGGCACTAATCCCCAGGCTCTCCCCTATAGGATTGGATGAATCGGCCATCTTATTTTTATAAATCTGTCCTGCCACAAACATGTAAAACGACAGGTTATCCCTCTGTTCCTTTAACGACGACAGTACTCCGGTAATTTCCATCATGTCACCCATAGTGGCATACTCGCCATAGTGGCTTACCACAAGCTCGTCAAGGCTTCTTTTATTCTCTTCTATATAAGCCTGTTTCTCGTTAGGCGTAAGCTTAAAAAACTGGGTTTCCTCCAGTACACAAAACGGTTTAATATCAATGGCACCTTCATCATTAATAACCATATCAAACAGCCTTATTTTATCGCCTTCCAGTTTGTAGTGATAGCTTTTACCCCACTCACTACCATTTTTAAAGTATATTTTATCCATCGGGTAGATATCCGATACAAAAACAGTCGCCACCTCATAGTTATCATACCCGAAAAGATTTTGGGCACTACCATCGGCATTCAGTTTTATATTAGTCGTAAAACCACCCAGTTCAGGGCAATGGCAGGAATAGCTCTTATTATCGAATAATACCCTGTTAGTAATATCATTCACCCCTTTAGACTCGTCTTTGGCATTAGCAACCTCAGCCACCCTAACCAGTTCGGCCTTGTGTCCGTTAAGGTTAAATGTAAGCATGTCGTTATTAATGTACAGTCGCTCTTCCACATTACCGTCAAGCGTATTGTAGCTAATATAAGGTTCGGCATCTTTTTGTATAATCATACCCTGTTCGCCTTCGGTACCATAATATATTTTTATGGGCGTTTTAGGCTCTTCGGGTGCGGCTGCAATTACAACACTGTTTATACCTTTAAGGAATTTTGATGAGGCAAACGGCGAACGGCTTACCTTTAGTGAATCTACATAGTTTTTTGGAACCCAAACACCGTTGTACGGCTGCAGGCTAATAGTATACTCAACCTGAGGAACAACAGTTTCTACAGGCTCTACTTCCGCAATTTTTTTGGGTTCTTTTTTACAACCCACCAGCAATAGCATTACGGAAAACAGTAATAGGGGCATCTGTTTCATTATAAGGCGGTGGTTTTTAGTTGATTATGGTTATTACGAAAATAGTAAAATTTATCCTTGTAGGAAACTAAATATTAAATTTTTGTTTAATCGTCTCCTTTTATTACAAAATACTTATAATAACTAACAATTTGGGGATTAAAATACGAATTTAATATTGAATTATAGGTTCCCAATTATTTGAAACATCTGTAAAGGGGGTATATTTTTCGACAAAAAGCAAATTATCACGACAAAACGTCGAGTAACTCCTACAAATATGGAAAACATCAATAAAAATGTAGCTGAAAATATAAACGATTATCTGAAATAATTTACTCGGAATAAAGCGCTGTAAAAGACTTCTTTTCTATTATTTTATTCCCCATATCCTCAAAATAATCTATTATTTCTTCATCAGAAAATATTGTGTCGTGTTTGCTTTCAGCACCAAATTCTATTTCTGCAACAAAACCACCTTTATGATCATAGACAGTCAATTTCTTTTTTGCACTAAAAAATGATTGTTTAAACAAACACACCTTGTAATAAACAGTCTTATCATATGTAGTACACATAGCTACATTGCTTACACGAAAATTAATATCCTCCGGAACTGTATTAAAAACTTTCTCTCCATCCCTAAAGTACAGTTTTTGAGAAAACAGAGTCGATTCGCAGTTCACAGAATCTGTATCACAGCTACGGTAATGTTTGGTTTTAATCTTTAGGTTTAAACCGTTCTCATTACCTATATATTTTTCGGTAAAAACAGGATGACTTGGTTTATTACAGCCAGCAAGCAGTAACATAAAAACAGATAGTAGTGTAAGGTGTTTCATTATTGAGTTAAGTTTCATATTAATTTTCCTCCTTAACCATCTCCCCTTTTTCTACCTTAAATACAAAGGGGAAAATAATGGCTAGTACCAGTGCATAACCAGCAAAAGTAAACCAGATGTATTGCCAGTTGCGTATTCCGTTTTCGGTAAAATGGTCTACTACCCATCCGCTTGCCAGTCCGCCTACAAAAGCACCTATACCGTTTGTCATAATCATAAACAGTCCCTGTGCGCTCGAACGAATGGTTGGATCGGCCTCTTTCTCCACAAACATAGAGCCCGATATATTAAAGAAATCGAACGCCATACCGTAAATAATCATAGAAAGTACCAGTAGCCACAGTCCGTCATCCGGGTTACCAATACCAAACAGCCCGAAACGGAATACCCATGCCAGTATACTAAACAGCATAACAGTTTTAATACCATAACGTTTTAGGAAGAACGGGATAAGTAATATAAATACGGTTTCGGAAACCTGTGAGATAGACAGCAGTAAGTTAGGGTGTTGTACCCCGAAGGAATCAGGATAATCGGTTTTAAAATCTTCAAGAAAAGGTCCGCCAAAGGCATTGGTTATCTGTAATGCAGCCCCAAGCAGCATGGCAAATATAAAGAATACTGCCATTTTTCGTTGCTTGAATAATACAAAGGCATCGAGCCCAAGGGTAGACATAAGGCTCTTTTTGGTTTCCTTTTGCAATGGTGGGGACGGTGGCATGGTAAAGGCATAAAAGCCCAGCAGTAAAGCCGAAGCAGCCCCCACATACAACTGACCCGCACTTTGGGTATAGCCTAAAAAATCTACCGTCCACATGGCAGCAATAAAACCTACAGTACCCCACACGCGTATAGGCGGGAAATCGTTTACTATGCTGTATCCCTTTTTCTCCAGTACGTTATAAGAAACCGAATTGTTTAATGCAATGGTAGGCATATACATGCAGGCATTAAGCAACATTATAATGTAAAACCAAAAGTAATCGGTAACCGTTATGGCATAAAGCATAAGGGCCGCTCCTATAAGATGACAAAGCCCCAGTAATCTTTCGGCGTTAATCCATCTGTCGGCAACAATCCCCAGCAGTCCCGGCATAAAAAGCGAGGCAATACCCATAGTGGTATAAACTCCGCCTATCTGTATACCGCTAAAGCCCAGCGAAGCGCCCATATAATTACCTAAAGAAATTAACCACGAACCCCATATAAAAAACTGTAGGAAGTTCATTAACACCAAACGGCCTTTTATCCCCATGTGTATATACATTGATTGAACATGGTGGTAAAACTACCAAAAAAGTTGAAATATAGTGAATTATGTAGGTTAAGTTTTAACACCATGCATGCCTATTATCTCATAGCTTAAAACTGTATATTTGATAAAAATTAAGCTATGGAAATAAAAACAGTAAACCTTAAGGAAAAATTTGACTCTTTTACAGAATACTGGAACCCTAAAATTGTAGGCGAACTTAACGGACAGTTGGTTAAAGTGGCTAAGTTTAAAGACGAGTTTGTAATGCACAAACACGATAATGAAGACGAAATGTTTCTCGTTACGGAAGGAAAACTTATTATGGAGCTTGATAATAAGACATTGGAGATAAATGCCGGGGAATTTGTTGTTATCCCAAAGGGAACTAACCATAAACCCGTAGCCGTAGGAGAAGTGAAAGTATTGCTTTTTGAGCCTAATACCACACTAAATACGGGTAATACCGAGAATGATTTTACCGTAAAAAATCTGGACAGGATATAAACACAAATCAGTTTTCGTTTATAAAATTGATATAATTATCCAGTAACGACTTTATTTTTAGCGCTGCCACCGGCTTAGACGAATGCACCTTAAAAATGAGTTTCTTTAAATCGAGTCCGCTTTGGTAAACAAGCCATTGTGCAGCGGCATAACCATCAGGCAGCAGGTTACCCTTTTCGTCTTCCCCCAGGTCGTTATCAAAACTAATAAAGTAAGGGAGTCCGTTTTCTTTAATAATTTCTACAAACTCACTGTAGGTTCTTGCAATCACAAAATCCTTATTAGTAAGTTCGGGGTACACCATAGGGACTTCCCTAACATCGTCTAAAAAAAGCTTGTAGGCTATTCTTTCGGTATTCAATTTTATTTTTGTTTGTAATAAGCAAAATGATGATCGCTAAACCACATCTCATCCTTAGCCTTTCGGGTATAATTATACATTAAAGCTTTGTTGGCATAGAGCTGATTTTTAATATGTACTACCCCGTTACACAGTTTGTAGTCAACATCATAGTAATCAAGCACTTTAACCAGGTTTTCGTTAAACTGGTGTGACTGTTTCTCTATATTATCTACCACATATTTCTGTCCTATATGCTTTACCGGATAAAAGGGTGTGTAATCATACTGCCAGTATAGTACAGATATACAGGTTACAACCAGTAACAGGGTTAGTAAGGTATATTTTTTCATTCAGCTATATTATTCGTGCTGCCCTAAACTCTTCATTAGGGTAACCAGCATTTCCGACTTGGTTCTTGGCTGTGCCTCGGCTGCTGTAACCTTTTCAGAAAGGCGTCTCACATCCCCTTCCTTAATCTGGGCAATGCTAATAAGTTTAAGTACATTTTGTTTTGCCTGTAGCGATACTTCATTCAGCTTTTGTAAAAAAGTGTCGGTATGTGTATCAAGTAAATTGAACAAAATTTTAAACCTTCGGTAATTGCACTCAGGGTTTACATTGGCATCAAGTTTTTCAAAGGTGGTTAAATACTGAAAAATCTCATAGCTGGTAATATTTTTATTATCTTCCAGCTGTGACAGTAAATCAGAGTCGCACGGGGTTACGTGCATTGCGGCTTTATGCGCCGGCTGTAGTGCTGTTTCCTTTTGTTTTTGTTGTGTACATGCGCAAACAAGCACTGCAAATAGCATTAAGCTAATGTGTTTCATAACAGGCCGTAGTTTTTGGTTGGGAAGTAAATTTAATAAGAAAATTTCCTTGTAAACTATTGTAAGAAAAATATTTACAGTGTTTTTCTTAAATATTCGATGAAAAGCAAATAATACCTGACCAATGCGCTTTTTTTATGCAAAATTCTTATTATTTAGAATATTCATACTTACGCTTTTCCTCTTCTTCCATATGCCTTTTATAATCCCTGTATTCAAAATTGATTTCTCCTACACTATCAGTGATAAATTTTTGTACCCTGGGCTCTTCATACCCTTCCTGCACTATAAGTATCTTTTCGTAAACTTTGGCAAATTCACGGTATATTTCGGTACTCACCTCACTTTCAACATGAAGTCCGGCTGTCCCTTCGCTTTTTTTTGTTTGCACATCAATAACCTTAACATAGGCTATATTTCCATAAAGCGAATCTTTCTCATCAATAACTGACTTAAATTCATCCAAATCTACCTCATCCCCCATTAGTTTATAAAGCGGTACTCTTTCCTCATGAGACATGGTTTCATAAAACGAATTTGCTAAATGTTTGCTCATGGCAACATCTTCGGAATCGTTTATATACTCTTTTTTAATTTCACATCCGGCACATAAAAAGACAATTAAAAAAGCAATAGTGTATTTCATTATAGTAAGATTTAATATAAAGTAAATATTAGGTATTGTATAGGCTTAAAAGAATCGTGTATTGCGTACCGTTCGTTTATATTTTTGCATCGCTGTATTTAAAGCTGTAATCACTTCCTGCTTTGTTTCGGGATATTTATCATAAGTTTTAACCTTATCTAAAACAGAAGTAATATCTATTCCGTCATGAACAGGAGAAGCCAGTTCATCCAGTATTTTTGCTTTATCGGGTATTCTGTCTAACTGACTTAAAAACTGATTTGTATGGTTAGCCAACAACAAAAACAATAGTTCATTTCTCCACTGGCAGTATTCTGCATTATTATCGCACTCCGTATTATTGTAGTTTTTTAAGAAAAGGAATATTTTCCTGTCGTTTAATGTATCGGCATTTTCAAGCTTATACAAGTAATCAGTGTTACATGGATTTTGGGATATACTATTATTAGTTTTACATGATAACAACAGCAATACAACTAATAAAGAAAGATACTTCATATAGGTAAGGTTATATTTTGTGCAAATATAAATGTTTACTGTAAATCAGCTATGGTTTCTACATTTATGATAGGCGACTGATACAAGATCACCCTCTCTTTATAAAACCAATAAGTAAGGTTAGAAGTGGCGTATATGGTATCGTTCCCTTTAACTATAGCATAAGTAAAAATAGCTGTAGGCATCATGTGATCTTTTCCTGTAATCAGGTACTTTTTCAGATAATCAAACTCGGCAGCCACCTCTTTGTTCTTTACCTGTTTTAGGATTGTCTTATCAGGGTTACTAAACTCTTTAAGATTTTTGCTTGTTATATAGTAGGCATACTCATCGTTAGCCGTTATTAACGAAACACTGCTGCTGCACGATGACAACGCAATTAAAAGAAAGGGGATTATTTTTTTCATGGGGATGTTTATAAAAAATAATTACTGTACAATTTAAGCTTTTTATTCTAAACATCCCCATAGGTTACCTATTCATCATAGTCACCATATCTTTGAAAGAAATACTCATAGGTATTAAAATCAAAGCTTATTTTTTTTGAAAGGTGTTTGTTTATTTTATCGGCAGTAACCTCATCAATAGTATAAGTACTATACAGTTCGGGGTCATTTAAATTAGGGGTGATAAACGATTTGATTACTCCAAGGTTAATTTCATTAATTTCAAATTCCCTGTTTAGTTTATCGTTATGACGATGATACTCCTCTACATAATTGTAGATGTTAATTGGTGGTTTCATAAGGTAAAGGTTTGGTTAATTATGTTGCCAAAATAATTATTTTGCTTAGAAGTTTAACACTTTTTAACATTTAAAAATTCAGGAGTTTTCAACAATTAAAACATGTAAGATATTACATCTTAATAATATAGACGTATAAATTTTGGATTAGATTCTTCCGTTACGCTATCGCTACAGTCGGAATGGAAAGGAGATCCTTCCTAACGTCAGGATGACAACCTCTTGCGTCATTACGAGGAGGAACGACGAAGTAATCTAATGAGAGATTGCCACGCTACATTGCATTACGCTCGCAATGACAAGCAGAATAAACAAACGGCATTAGGTTTTGAAGGCGTTAAGTAAATTACCAAAAGAGGCTTATAAAAGCATCCGCTGTTTGAGGCGAAAGCCGAGTTCGGATGGTTTAGCCGAATGAGGGAATTTATAGCCTGAGAAACCATAGCCTTGACTTTTTCGTTCTTTTGTGTCAAGACAAAAGGACAGAACCTCAATCGTCATTGCGAGGAGGAACGACGCGGCAATCTATTATAAATGATGAATTTTAAATTTTAAATGAGATTCCTCACTACACTACGTTTCGTATCAGAATGACAAGGAGAGTACCTACGTCATCATAAAAAACAGCAGTAAAGCAATAAGGACAATTACAAAGTAAGTACGTATTTGAGCAGCATTAAAAAAGGAAACACCTTTTTCATTGCGGCGTTGCATGATACTTTTCCTTAAAAAATAAAACAACTGAAAAACCACTATGGCGCCAAATATAAAAAGTAGCTTTTTTTGCATAATGCAGGTAGATTTATTCTGCCAGTAGCTTATCTACAATATCAATAACCTTTTGCAGTTGTTCCTGCTTGGTGATATTGGAGTTATCCATCTCAATGGCATCATCGGCCTTAACAAGCGGAGAGTCTTCCCGATGGGTGTCTATATAATCACGCTCTACCACGTTCTTATACACCTCATCATAAGTTACCTCCTGCCCCAGTCCTGTAAGCTCTTTAAAACGGCGCTGTGCACGCGTTTCGGGGGTGGCATTCATAAATATCTTAAGCTCGGCATTAGGGAACACTACGGTACCTATATCGCGTCCGTCCATAACCACACCTTTTTTCTCGCCCATGTGCTTTTGCTGTTCTACCAGCTTGTGGCGCACCTGTGGCACTTCTGCAACGCGGCTTACCAGTTGTGACACGGCAAGAGTACGTATTTCCTTCTCTACATTCTCCTCGTTAAGATACATTTCGGCAAACTCCAGTACAGGATTGTAAAGAAACTGTAATGTAATATCATCTAAGTGCTCAATAAGGCCTTCGCGGTTAAAAAAATCTTCACCTATCAGTCCGTTTTGCATGGCATAAAGCGTAACGGCACGGTACATAGCACCTGTATCCACATACACATAGCCCAAATATCTGGCCAGTTGCTTAGCCAGCGTACTTTTTCCGGTAGACGAAAAGCCATCTATGGCAATCGTAATTTTTTTATCCAATTTACTGAAGGTTAATGGTTAACCCTATAAGGCTTGTATTTGCTGCAAGGGTATATCTTGAGTACGAATAATCAAAGCGCAATTTATTAAACCTTACGCTTACTCCCGCAGAAATTCCCGAAAAAGTTCGCTTGTCCTGTATACTTAGCTCCTGCCCTCTCCTAAAGTTATAGCCTAACCTAAGGTTAAAACTCTTACCCGGAAAGAGTTCGGCGCCCAGTATAACGTGACGAAGTGCATTATTGATAAACGAAACTTTCTCTTCGGTAACCTCACCGTCAATACTCTGTTCGGCGCGGTTAGGGTTTGAGAAAGCAATATTCCACTGTTGTAGGTTTTCCAGCGTAATATGCCAGCGTATAGGCACGTTTTCCACCTCCTGCGATATACCGGCAATAATCTCAAACGGAAGCTTTTCCTGCAGTCCCGCATAGGTAGTTAACTGAGTTCCCATATTACGTAATACCAGCGCATAGTTAATATCGTTATCGGTATCAATATAAATAGCCCCTATATCCAGTGCCACCCCAAAGGAGTTATAGCTTTCCAGTGTAGAAGATATAAGTTTAAGGTTACTCCCCAGGTAAAGGTTTGTCCAGGGTACATTGTAGGCATATCCAAAAGAAATGGCAATCTCACTACCGGTAAAATCGCCAGTTAGCAATCCGCTTTCGTCACGGCCTTCAAACGTACCGTAATCAACATAGTTAACCCCCATATGGAAAGTTTGCACGTGCCTGTCCCACGTGTAGGCATAAGCAGCAGTACCATAATTCACCTCCCCGTAGTAGCTACCATAGTTCGCCGTAAGGTGATTGTCCATCTCCGGGTTAATGGTTGCGGGGTTGTAAATAGCCTGATTTACGTCATAATCGTACAGGGTAACAATCTTACCTCCCAAAGCCGCCTGACGCGGAGAGGTTACAAGATTAAGGAACTGATATGTATATTTACCTCCTATCTGGCTGTAAGACACAGCCGTAAATAAGATAAAGAAGTAAATAAACGCTTTTTTGAACATTGCCGTCTGTAGGTTTTTCTGCATACTATAACGCAGGTGCGAAGATATTATTTTTTTACTTACGAGATAAGAGTAATTAAAGATTAGAATTTTGATTTAGATAACAGATAAAAGACATAAGAAAACAGACTTCAATATGCCGTAGTAATCTATTTTAAATGAAGAATTTTAAAAGAGATCCTTCCTAACGTCAGGATGACAACCTCTTGCGTCATTACGAGGAGGAACGACGAAGTAATCTAATGTGAGATTGCCACGCTCCATTGCATTACGCTTGCAATGACAAGCGGAGTAAGCAAACGGCATTAGGTTTTGAAGGCGTTATGTAAATTACCAAAAGTGGCGTATAAAAGCATCCGCTGTTTGAGGCTAGAGCCGAGTTCGGATGGTTTGCCGAAAGAGGGAATTTATAGCCTGAGAAACCACAGCCTTGACTTTTTGATTCTTTTGTGTCAAGACAAAAGGACAAAACCTCAACCGTCATTGCGCTCTGTATGTCATGTCGACGGCAGGAGACATCTCTATTCAAAAATCAGAGATTCCTCACTACACTACGTTTCGTATCGGAATGACAACCCCTGAAACATAAAAAAACGGCTAAGATATCCCTTAGCCGTTTCCTGTTTCAAATAAAGTATAACCTATTTGAAATTATAGCGTTTTTGCGTTTTTCACCTTTTGGTCGGTAATGGCATGTTTAACCACTTCCTGCATATCGCTCACATAGTGGAACGTTAGCCCCTGTAAGTATTCCTGTTTGATTTCATCTATATCACGACGGTTTTCTTCACAAAGGATAACCTCTTTAATACCTGCCCTCTTAGCAGCAAGGATTTTCTCCTTAATACCACCTACAGGCAATACACGTCCGCGCAGGGTAATCTCCCCTGTCATGGCAAGATTCTTTTTCACCCTTTTTTGCGTGAACGATGATACCAGTGAGGTAAGCATAGCAATACCGGCACTTGGTCCGTCTTTTGGTGTAGCTCCTTCCGGCACGTGGATGTGTACGTTATAGCTGGAAATCACTTCCGGACTAATACCAAGCTGTTCTGCATTGGCCTTAATGTATTCCAAAGCGATGGTAGCCGACTCCTTCATAACATTACCAAGGTTACCCGTCATAGTTAACGATCCCTTACCTTTACTAAGTAACGATTCAATAAATAATATATCGCCACCTACACTTGTCCAGGCAAGACCTGTAACCACACCTGCCACTTCATTGTTTTCATACTTATCACGCTCCATTCTTGGTGAACCCAGTACCTCAACAATATCGGCTTCAGTAGCCTTATGGTTATATTCTTCCTCCATGGCAATGCATTTTGCAGTATGCCTTACCATTTTGGCAATTTGTTTTTCCAATCCGCGTACGCCCGACTCCCTTGTGTAACCGGTAACGATTTTCTCCATCTGTTTTTTACCAATACTAAGGTCCTTATCGGTAAGTCCGTGTTCCTTAAGTTGTTTTGGTAACAGGTGGCGTTTTGCAATCTCTACCTTTTCCTCAATGGTATACCCGGTCATGTTTATAATTTCCATCCTGTCGCGAAGGGCAGGCTGAATTGTTGCCATGTTGTTAGACGTGGCTATAAACATCACTTTACTAAGGTCATACCCCAGTTCAAGGAAGTTATCATAAAACTCTGAATTCTGCTCCGGGTCAAGAACCTCAAGCAATGCACTTGATGGGTCTCCGCTTGGCCCTACAGACAGTTTGTCTATCTCATCCAGTACAAACACAGGATTACTTGTCCCTGCCTTTTTAATACTCTGGATAATACGACCCGGCATAGCACCGATGTATGTTTTACGGTGACCGCGAATTTCGGCCTCATCACGAAGTCCGCCCAGCGATATACGGATATATTCACGTCCCAGAGCTTCGGCAACCGATTTACCTATAGATGTTTTACCAACCCCAGGAGGACCGTATAAACACAATATAGGCGATTTCATATCGTTTCTCAGCTTTAATACAGCCAAGTATTCTATAATACGTTTTTTAACGTCTTCAAGTCCAAAATGGTCACGGTGCAGTATTTTCTCGGCACGTTTAAGGTCAAACTTATCTTTAGAGAATTCGTTCCACGGCAAATCAAGCATCAGCTCTAAATAATTACGCTGAATACCATATTCTGCCGCCTGCGGGTTCATACGCTGCAGTTTCGAAACCTCCTTATCAAAGTGTTCTTTGGTTTTTGTGTTCCACTTTTTGGCTTTGCCTTTTTTGCGCATTTCCTCTATTTCCTGATCGTGTGAAACGCCACCCAGTTCTTCCTGAATGGTTTTCATTTGCTGATGAAGGAAATATTCACGCTGCTGCTGATCTAAATCAAAACGTACCTTACTCTGGATATCGTTTTTAAGTTCCAGCTTTTGCAGCTCCAGATTCATGTGACGAAGGGTTTCCAGCGCACGGTTTTTAAGGCTCCCCTCTGCAAGCAGTTCCTGCTTTTCCTTAACCGTAAGACTCATGTTTGAAGAAACGAAGTTCACAAGGAACGAGTCGCTCTCAATGTTCTTAATGGCAAAGGTGGCCTCGGTAGGGATATTCGGACTTTCCTTAATAATCTGGATAGCCAGTTCCTTAATCGAATCTATAATGGTATTAAACTCCACGTCGTCCTTTTCAGGACGGTCTTCGTTCACTTCCTTAACAGTAGCACGCAGGTACGGCTCTTCGGTAGTTATCTCATCAATCTCAAAGCGTTTTTTACCCTGAATGATTACAGTTGTATTACCGTCGGGCATTTTAAGTACACGCAGTATGCGGGCTACAGTACCTATTTTATGGATATCGTTTGCTGTAGGCTCTTCAACCTTTTCGTCTTTTTGAGCCACTACCCCAATAATCTTACCGCCGGCATTGGCTTCGTTTATCAGTTTGATAGACTTGTCCCTGCCTGCTGTAATTGGGATTACCACCCCTGGGAAAAGCACCATATTGCGCAATGGCAGTATAGGCAAATCTGCAGGTAGTACCTCGCGGTTCATTTCTTCCTCATCTTCAGGGGTCATTAACGGAATCAAATCGGCATCTGTATCCAGTTCCTGAAGTGACAAACTGTCAATATTTAATATTTTTTGATTAGACATACTTATAATAGGTCATTTTGTCATTAAACATTTGCTGTTATGCAAATGCCCCGGTTAACTTGGGGATATTATTTACTTGTATATCAGTAATAACAATGCATTAGCTGATATGTTAACGCAGTATAATGTCAATCATTATGCCACACTAGGGTTTTTCTTAAAAAAGAACGCCCCACATAAAGCGGGGCGTACCAGTAGATATAGTAGTTTGAGTTAGTAGTTCGAAACTAAAATTTAGAAGCTGTAGTCTACATCATAAGTACCTGTAAAGTTAACTACTTCGGTACCGTTTGTAGCAGAAAAACTGTATGTTCCTGCAATCCTCTCTTCTGTTTTGCTGTTTATAACTATAGATCCGGTTGTAGCCATATACATTGACTCCGGAGATTCGGTTACATATCTTGCACCTACTACGTCTTCCAGTATGTTTCCGGTAATTTGGTATGTACCCGGAGTTAATGAAGCATCTATAGTAAGTACCACTTTATTTTGAACGGCATCAAGACCGTTAATGCTAATAGTCTCTCCTAATCCACCATCGGCAACCGCTACGGCAACATTAGCGATAGGATAATCTGCACCGTCAAGAACAGCTGTAAATAAATCGTCTGTAGGGTTTCCACCACCTCCAGGTATTGTACCTGTATAAGATATGTTTGTAAATGCACCGGCAGTAAACTCTATAGGCTCTAAATCTTCCTCATCATTACTCCACCATCCGGTAAAGCTGAATGTACCCGACACTTTTTGGTTAAGGGCATCAATATTTGTAATGTTTACAGATCCTGATGAACCTTCTGACCCAAAGTTGATATATTGGTAATCTGTTCCTACAGGCTGATAGTACATAAGTACATCATCACCCGAAAAAGTTCCTACAGCAGGGTTTGGTACAGCAAAGCTAACCGATTCCCCCTGTGAGCCTCTTAATCCCGAAACTATAAGCATACCATCGTTTATAACCGCAAGTGTATTGGTAGCAGTATACGTTTCGCCGTTAAAGTTTACAGTAAACGATCCTGTAGAACCGCCTGGGTTATTACCAATATTGTCTAATAATACCGGGTCTACCGGTTCTGTATCACAGGCTACAAAGCCCATGGCCAAAAACAGAAGCGCAAACGCCTGTACAATTTTCATCTTTTTCATAACTTCTTATTTTTATTCTGTATTTAATTGCTAGTTCAGCGTGTAAGATACAAGCGTACTGCTTGATGTAAATCCTCCTCCCTGAGATTCTGATTTAATAGGGCCTACGTTTTTAGCAAACCATATATATACAGTCATGTTTGTTACGTTACCCAGTTCTCCTCCGTAAACCATTGTTTGTTTTACCTTGATTACATCTTCATAAGTAGTACCGTTTACATCTACAGTAATTCCTTTTTCCTGAATAATGCTCTCAACATGAATATCCATAACAATTGGCGGAATAGTTACACCTTCAACCTGATAGCTGGTTGTTTGTTGTAAATCCTCTACCCAGCTTTGTCCCGGTTCAAGGTAATCTTTTAATAAAGTATACTCATATGGCGAAACGGTAATTTGCATTCCCTGTTGATCTGGAATATCAACACTTATTCTCATAGAGTAGTCTCCGTTATTATGTCTTATTCCTGTGCTCGATTCTCCGGTAAAATCTCCCGTTCCGGCATCAACAAAACCAGTGCTTGATGTATAGTACAGGTTACCATCTATTGTTTGTGTACCTGTAAGTAACATTGGGCTCTCCCCTTCATCTTCAACATCAAAAACCCATTCGTTATTAACGGCAAGCGGCCAGTAACTACCGTCACTTGTACCCGGATTAGTAGGATTGTTTGGATTAGTACCCGGATTCTCCGGATTGTTTACATTATCTAAAAGAACCGGATCTACAGGCTCTGTGTCACATGAAACAAAGCTAAATGCCGAAATAAACAATACTAAAGCCGATAATCTTCTAAAGTTTTTCATATGGTTTTATAGTTGTTAGGTGCCCAAATATAAAGTATTTTTTTTAATATCTTAATGTTTTTTTAATACCCTTGTCAGCAATATTATACCAATTACAAAGAATAATGTAAGGAATATCACAGAATATCGCATACTCCCGAAAATCTGGTCTATAGCCCCATAAAGTACCATACCTATAACGATTCCTATTTTTTCGGTCACATCATAAAAGCTGAAAAATGAAGCAGTATCCTGAGTTTCAGGTAACATTTTAGAATAGGTACTTCTTGACAGCGATTGTATACCTCCCATTACCAATCCTACAAAACCGGCGGTAATGTAAAAGTGCATAGGCAGGGTTACAAAGTAAGCCGCTACACATATAACAGCCCAAACAGCATTTATCCCTATAAGAGTTTTAATATTTCCGAATTTTGCAGATAGTTTTGAGGTTAATATCGCACCTGCAACGGCCACAAGCTGTATTAACAAGATACTGCCTATAAGCCCCATACTCTTAGCATCGTCACTACCCCACTCTATCTCTTTTGCGCCAAAGTAAGTAGCTACCAGCATTACCGTTTGTACAGCCATACTGTAAACAAAAAATGCCCCAAGGTAGCGCTTCAGTTCGGTCGTGTGTTTTAACTGATCCCATACTTTGCGCAACTCCTTAAAGCCGTTAAGCAGTACATGGCGGGTTACCCTATTGCTGTTTTTGTTTCCTTTTGGTAAATAATAATAAGTGTACTGACTAAACAGTATCCACCAGACACCTACCGTTACAAACGATATACGCATGGCTTTTAAAGCAGCAGGATCTTCTTCTGTACCTGTAATATTAAAAATTTCAGGCTTCATAACCATAGCAAGATTAAGTATAAGCAGTATCACACTACCTATGTACCCCATTGAGTACCCTTTTGCACTTATACTGTCCTGCTGCTCGGGGTAGGCAACATCGGGCAGGTAAGAGTTATAAAACACAAGGCTGCCCCAAAAACCTACAAGCCCAAAAAAGTAAAGCAATAAACTAAGGTATAAATTACCTAAGTCAAACCAGTACAAACCAATACAGGCCAGTGCACCCATGTAACAAAATAGTTTAAGAAAGCCCTTTTTGTTTCCGCTATAATCGGCAATACCCGAAAGTAACGGCGAAATAAATGCCACGACCAAAAAGGCAAAGGCGGTAATAAAGCTCATTAGGGCGGTATCTTTTACTGTAAAGCCTAAAAAATCTATATATTCTATTTTTGCCCTGCTAAAAAGCTGCTCATAAAATATAGGGAATACTGCCGAAGCAATTACCAGACTGTAAACCGAGTTGGCCCAATCGTAAAACGCCCAGGCATTAAGGAGCTTTTTATCTCCCTTTTGTAGTTGTACCGACATACTTAATTATTTGGTTTGTTTTGCCAAAACTAATTTATTTTTTGGATTATAGGATTATTGCAATGTTAGATTTTACAACACAACCAGGCTAACACCTTAATGAAATACCCGATAGTAACCAGTAAACTGCTACCAGTTCAACAATGACAAAACCTAAAAATACAAGAAGTTGAATCCACAATTTACTGTATTTAGGAGGAAGTAAAAAATTAAGTATACCTGTAAGTATTAAGGCGATAAACAATATCCCCAGAAAAAACACAAACATACCGCCAAAAACATCTTTACACATAATCAATTAATAAAAACCTTTAAATTGTTTTAAAACCTTTCTTTCCATGTTATCGTCAGGCCAAATTTCAATTTTATAATAATCGTTATCACTATCATTCACTAAATCAAAATCTTCTACACTGTTAAAGTTAGAACCATAAACCCTTACCCTGTATTTACCCGGAGTCACTTTTATGGATAACTCTACTCTTGTTGTAAAGCAATCCACAATTTGTAATTCTCCCGATGAGATCTCAATCCCTCCTACCACAACATGATCATACAAACTATAATCTATATCCTTAACGGGATCTTGCAAAACGGTTATTTCCCCTTTTACACTACCATAACTATAGGTACTTACACCAATAATACCTGATTCCATTGCCAACATACTTGTAAAAGCCTCATCTGTCCAAAAATTAGGTGAACCAGTATCACCTTTGGCTTCCTTATCTTCAAGATAAAACTGATGGTGTGAACTATTAAAATTAAATGTATAAGTCATATTTTGTGTTTGTGCACTGCAAAAGCCTGTAGTAAGTATTAGTAAAACCAGTAGTTTTTTCATTTAAAAAATATATTCAAATAAATATGATTAGTAAAATACCTGTTATTTTTCATACGCCATTTTTGGAGCTTTACAATACCAGTCTACCTCATAAAGGAGGCCTTTTTTTTCGTCTGTTTTTTTATAAAGGTATATTTTACTGAAATAGACTGAAGGATAGTAGTAAGCCGAAGGTGCTATCATCCTGGGATTATTACCCGTATTTTTAAGAAAACCGTCAACTTTGTCCTGAGTATAATCTTCAAAGCTTTTCACAGCCTTTTTCTTTGTAAGCAATTTATCCTTTACATCATCAAAAAGCACCTCCTTTACCTTATGCTTATCAGGATTGTAAACAAACTTATCATCCCTTATCGCGGGCAGTAATTTAAATTCGGTTTTATGTTTGTCTTCGGTTATGCTGCTTCCCTCCTCATCGGCGTCAAATTCTATATATATAATATGCCTAAACAAATCATTATAAAAGTACATTTCATCTGCAAAATCAATAAGTTTTTGCCTGTCCTCCTTTCCTATAGCCCCATATTTAATAAAATCGTATGGAGCATAACTGTTAAGTTCCAGTACGTTACTACCCCTACATAATGTTATTTCATATTGGGCAGCATCATATATCAGCATCTTTTTCCCCTTTTCATTAACCTGTATATCAAGTTTGTCGGGATTAATATCTGCTGTAGCATTAATAAGTTTTAGAAACTTTTCTTTCTCTTGAACATCAGTAATTTCAGCGCTTCGTAATTCATCTTCATATTGCAGACTATGAACATGATGATGATATTTAAACATTCTCCCGTCACTAAGCACTGCCAGATAACTGGTGCTTTTACCCCAACTCCATGAACTATATATTAACACCGATACTATTAGTGCATCGGGGTCGTTTATACCGAGTTTTTGATATAAACTTTGGTTGTCATTAAATTTATTAAAATGTACAGTGTTTAATGTAACAGCAGGTTGTTGAACGGCTTTACAGCAAAATAGTAAAAACAATAAGGGTAAGGCAAGTAGTTTTTTCATACAGCAATATAGCATTTCTGTAAACAAAAAAGCCTTGGTTTCCCAAAGCTTTTTTATAGAATATAACTCATTTAAATACTTATCGCAGTACCTGCCCACCGGCAACAACATTTTTATTTCTAAGGTTACTTTGCGAACTAAAGGTTGTTACTACAAAAGATATTTTAAAGTTTTCAAGAAATACAAGTCCCAGTGTTACCTGTCCAAATGTAAAGTTACTCTTATCTATACCAAGGTTGGTTTGATATTCATCGGTTCCAAAATAAAGAGACGTACTCGCCTCAAAGAAAAAGCGCAGTTCATTATTATCTATAGCTGCATCACCATAAAAATTTAACCCTACAGATGCGCTTCCGGCCCAATCATCAGTAGTGGTACCAAAAGCTGGTAAATCGGCTGCTCCTTTTGCAATAAACCTACCCAGCAAGTTATAGTCATGGTTAGTAGAGTGTGTATAAATAACAGGATACTCAAAAGTTAAAACAGTATTACCTCCATAAGTTACCAGTCTTTGATAGGCTTCTTCCTGCTGTGCGCTTTCTTCGTCACTACTATTACTACTGGAAACCATTGTACCAAGGCTCACCCTAAAAGCACCAAGGTTACCTCCTACCAACTCTGAATAAATTGAACCAGAATTGTTACCAAAGCTTACACCTGTATTACCAAGAGCCTTAAACCTTTTGCCTTCGTTTTCATAAAGCACATCAAAAACAGCTCTTGATTTTTTTCCTCCGGGAAAATAAGTGAGTTTTTTAAAAAGTACAGTATCAATTCGCATTACCTGCTCAAGGCTGTCTATCTGGGTATTTAGCTCCTTAATATTCTTTTTGTAGCTGGCAATAGTTTCAAGCTTCTTGTTAATTTCATCATCGGTAAATCGCTCAACAGGCGGATTTGCCGTAGGGTCATAATTATTAGCATTATTGGTAAGTTCAGTTTGTATTTTGTTAATTTTTTCTTCCTCTACACTAATATCTTTGGTATGATATTCTATTAAAATCTGTTCTTTAGATTTCACTGTTGTAGACTCTCCTGTAAAAGAATTTTGAAGTCTGTTTGCCTTTACCGGTGATATGCTCTTAACTTTCAGTCCGGCAACCTGAGCATTAGCTCCACAAAAGGCAATTAGTAATAATAAAAGTAATTTTGTTTTCATTGGATTTGGTGATTTTGTTAAAGTGTTAAAATTAACATTTTAACATAAACTACACCATACCCTTTTATAGGTATTTTACTATCAAAAAAATAATACAAAACTAAAAATAGCTTATACTAGTCTCATGACCCAAACAGCTCGTTATAAAAATCAATCTTTTTAATAATTTCAATAATCTGCTTTACCTCCTTATAACCGTAATTATTTTGTGGTTTAGCTTTATAATCTTCCAGCTCAAGAGTTTCATATTCAGAGAACGCCTCATTTTTATATATCCCAAGTATATAATGACCGCCATCTACAACGTTATCCCATTTTCCCCTATTGGCATTATAAGCTACAAAATGCATTGTTTTTTGTAATAGCTGTATGTCTTGCAACAAGTTTAGCATTTCCTGTTTCTCCTTCTCCCCAACCACTTCTTTTTTCCTTATTTCCTTTACCTCTCCCTTATCATTTAAAAGCATGCAGTATTTAAAAATCGTGTTATCATTGTAAAAAACGACAAAGCTTTTATGAATCTTTTCATCCCAAAAACTAAATGAATCACCCATTAAAATAAGCGGATCAGCTCCCTTTATTAATTCAAGCTTACGAAGTGTTTGCACATCGGGAAGTTCATTTGCCGTTCCCCCCGGCTTCTCTTCAGGTATAAACCTAAAATCGCTAACAGTCTTAATTTCCTTATTTTCTTTGCTTTTATACTTATCAATTAATTCAGAACGCATTAAAAAAAGTTTATTAGCCTCACTGTTTTGCGCAAGCTCAAATAAGTAAGCTACAAAAGCATCGATTGTCTTATAGCTTTCACATCCCGGATTAGCCCTATAAGTGGTTTCTTCTCCGTTATGCTTAACATTTAAAGTATATAATACACCATTTGTAGCAGCAATGTTTGGAGTATTGCATCCTTCCACTGGTTTTACCTCCTCTAAACGAACCTGCAGTTCCTGTATTTGTGACGGATTAAGTTTTAATTTTTTTACCTCCGGGTAATCTTCCAGTTTTTCATCTAAAAAATATAAAAAACCGTCAGCCGTAATAGTAACCGATTTGCTTTGTTCACGAGAATACTCCAAGAGGTCAATCTCAAAATTTATAGTAGCGGTTTCCTGCTTTTTACAGGCCGTAAAAAACACTAAAAACAAAACGGGTAAGGCGATTAGTTTTTTCATAGAGAATTTTAATCTGTTTCAAATTCAAAAAACGAACGATCTGCAGCAATAGCCATATGTAATTCCTTCAGGTTATGAGTATCATAACAGTTAATATGCATTGAGTTAGGGTGTGCTAATGTACGGCTCATAACAATCCCCAAAGAATCGTTTATAAAAATATTGCCCATTGGTCCTGTAGGTAAAACATCCTGTGAATATTTTTTTACTGTAACAGGCTTACCGTTAAGCGCAATTGTTTTTTGGGAAAGGTATTTTAACTCCTGTCTTAAATTAACCTTATCATTTTTAATGATAAGTGTATCTGTATAATCCATCAAATGCCTGTACGGATAATAAAACACAACAGAATCAGAAAACACAATTTTTCGCAACGTCAGAGAATCTTTTCCAAAATAAGGGAGAGTATCAATATCTACATTTTTAATAGCAACATTATCTCTAATTAGATATAATAGAAGACTAATCTCTTTTTCTGTTTTTAAAGGTTTCTCAATTCCATTATTACAGGATATTATCAATAAAAACAACACGGGTAAGGCAAGTAGTTTTTTCATACAGCAATATATTAAATATCAGCTTAACTTGTTACCCACATCACTTTATTAAATCTTTCAATTTTAAATCATAAAATCTAATTTCATAAAAAAGCCCCGCTAAAAGCGAGGCTCAATATCTTTAAATAATAGTCTTATGTCTATTATCTTTTATCTAAAATCTTTATTTGAATGTTACCCCAAACTTAGCCGCTTCGGCTTTAGCTTCCGGAATCATTTTTTGCAGGTTAGCAATCCTTGTAGCATCACTAGGGTGCGTACTAAGCAGCTCTGGAGTACCACCTCCGCCTTGTGCCGACATCCTTTGCCAAAAACTAATTGCCTCATCCGGGTTATACCCTGCAATCGCCATAAGTATAAGTCCGTATTTATCGGCCTCGCTCTCGTGGCTTCTGCTAAACGGAAGCACACCTAAAACGTTAGACCCCACACCATAAGCCTGCATATAAATTTGCTGTGCAGCTTCGCTTTCCTGGGTTGTTGCAGCTCCTAAAAGTACGGCACCTACCTGCTGAGCCTGGCTTGCCGTCATACGTTGTCCACCGTGGTTAAGTAACGCGTGCGAAACCTCGTGTCCCATAACAGTTGCCAGTCCGGCTTCGGTTTTAGTAACCGGAAGTATACCACTGTATACTACAATTTTACCACCCGGCATACACCATGCATTAAGCGACGGATCCTGTACTAAATGATATTCCCACTGGTAATCCTTTAAATACCCCTGATACCCATTGGCATTAAGGTATTTCTCGGCAGCAGCTCTAATTTTCTGACCTACTGTAGTAACCATTTTTGCTTCTGCAGTACCGGTAATCACCTTGTTTTCCTTAATAAAAGCATCATACTGCTGGAAGGAAGCAGGAAAAATCTGGTCGTTTGACACCACGTTAAACTGTGATTTTCCTGTAAAAGGATTGGTCGTACAGGCAAAAAACATCATCAGTATAAACCCCGATAACACAACTATACTCTTTCTCATATAACGATAAAATTGGTTTTGCTAAATCAAAATTAGTAAATATTTTCCTGTAATTTCCTTAATAATTACCCTTAGTCCGTTAAAGTATTGTGAACGTTTTGATTAGGCTAATCACTTTCTTAAATCAAGCGATGCTCTTAAAATAGACCCAACTAAAGCCAAATCAATATCGGCTTCAGGGTTTATCGGCAATATTTTCATACGTGCACGCTTTTCCTGTACCAGTTCAGGAAAATCCAGTAGGCCTCCGTCTACAAAACCAATGTAAGGTTCCCCCGTTTTCTTGTGGGTATGAAAGTAGCACAGCATTTTTCCTTTATAATAAAAAAACGGCATACTGTATTTCCACTCCTGCGTTATATCGGTGTCAAAACCACTTATAAAATCCTTTAGGGCAAGCAGGCATCCCTTTACCGGTTCATTAAGCTTGTCAAAATAATTGTCAAACGGACGTAGCATTTAATTTAATTTTAATACCATCTAAGGTAAGAAATTTCTAACTTGCCAATAAATAATTCTACCACCATGTCAGTAAGCAGTTCAAACCGAAGGTCGATGGCCATACCAAAACCCATAAGGATCACAGCTAAGGTACTAGAGGCCACCTCACAAAAAATGGCGGCAAAATTTGCCATGAAGCTATTTATAACCCCTATGAAATTCCCTATCCCTAAACGGGAGGAAAAAATGGAGTCCGAAAGCAGGCAGGAGTTTGTAAAAGTTCCGGCTATCAATAAAACCATAAGGGCTTACCACTATGGCGAAAGCGACAAAAAAGTACTATTAGTACACGGCTGGAGCGGACGCGGAACACAATTACAGTCCATCGCCGAAAAACTGGTTAAAAAAGGCTACAGCACTGTTAGTTTTGATGCTCCGGGGCATGGCAAAGCACCCGGAAAAACGAGTGATATGACCGAGTTTATTGCCGCTATACTGGAACTTGAAAAACAATACGGTCCCTTTACCTATGCCGTAGGGCATTCATTAGGAGGCATGTCGGTACTTAACGCCATAAAACAGGGACTTAAGGTAGATAAGGCAGTGATTATAGGCAGTGGCGATATTATAGAAGATATAATGAATAACTTTATAAAAGAGTTAGGCATGAATATTGGTACAGGTAAACTGATGATGAAGCTGTTTGAAAAAAAGTTTGGTGAAACCATTAACAGCTATTCGGCGTATATAGCAGCACAGGCAGTGACTGTTCCCGTACTGGTTATTCACGACGAAGATGATACCGATGTTCCCGTAACCGCTGCACATCACATTCATAAATATTTGGCAAACAGCCAGCTTATGATTACGCAGGGATTAGGACACCGAAAAATTTTGGGCGACAGCACTGTCATCAAAACGTTAACCCAATTCTTACTATCATGAAAAAATTAATGGCATTGCTTATCCTGTTCTCGCTTACGGCATGTAACGGACAGGTAAAAAAGAAAGAACATAAAACCGAAAAGGCTAAAACCGAAAAAACGGAAGGCAGGTTTAAGGTTACTAAAACCGATGCCGAATGGAAAAGCGAGCTAAGCCCCGAGGAATATTCGGTACTTCGTGAAAAAGCCACCGAAAGGCCTTATACCGGAAAATATGATGAGTTTTTTGAAGATGGCGTATATGTATGTGCCGCCTGCGGAAACCCACTGTTTAAGTCAGACAACAAATACAACTCTCACTGCGGATGGCCTTCATTTGATCAGGCTATTAAAGGATCTGTAGTTTATGAAGAAGACAATTCGCTTGGTATGCACCGTACCGAAGTTATGTGCGCCAACTGTGGTGGTCACCTGGGGCACGTGTTTGACGACGGACCAAAAGCTACAACCGGAGAACGTTTTTGTACCAATTCGGTTTCCATTAAATTTATCCCTGCAGAAGAACTTAAAAAAGCAAAAAAGGAGTAACAACAATGAAAGAATACAATGTAAACAAATCAGAAGCCGAGTGGAAAGAACAACTTGGCCTTGAGCGTTATAAAATACTTAGGCAAAAAGGAACTGAGTTCCCCCACTCCGGCAAATACAATATGCACTTTGAAGAAGGTACTTATGTATGCGGAGCCTGTGGCGAACCCCTATTTGCTTCTGATTCCAAATTCAATTCGTCCTGCGGATGGCCATCGTTTGATGAAGCCCTTCCCGGTAAAATTGAATACGTAAAAGATACCTCACACGGTATGATTCGCACCGAGATTATGTGTGCCAACTGTGGCGGTCACATTGGCCACGTGTTTGACGACGGACCTACCCAAACCGGACAACGCTATTGCGTTAATTCCCTTTCGGTAGATTTTAAAGAGTAACATTTTTTTACAGATACCCCGCCCCGCCCACCAGCGGGGCTTTTTTATTCCCTACTATCATTACTAGGAAGAGCCACGCTGCAATATACCCTATGTCATTTCGACCTTGAGAGAAATCTTTTTAGACTCTTCATTCCGCTATCGCTGCAATCAGAATGACAATAGTAGTGTTAGCATAAGAGTCAGCAAACGGCATTAGGTTCTGTAGCGTATAGAAAATTATAAACGAAGCGTTAATAAGCATCCGCTGTTTGAGGTTACAGCCGAGTTCGGATGGTTTAGCTGAGAAACATAATTTTTAGCGTAAAGAACCAAAGCCTTGACTTTTTCGTTCTTTTGTGTCAAGACAAAAGGACATAAACTACTATAATCACTGATAAGAAGAACCACGCTGCAATCTATTAATTAATACCCTTGTCATTTCGATCTTGAGGAGAAATCTTTTTAGATTCTTCATTCCGCTATCGCTGCAATCAGAATGACAATAGTAGTATTAGCATAAGAGTCAGCAAACGGCATTAGGTTCTGTAGCGTATAGAAAATTATAAACGAAGCGTTAATAAGCATCAGCTGTTTGAGGCGACAGCCGAGTTCGGATGGTTTAGCTGAGAGATATAATTTTTAGCTTAAAGAGCCAAAGCCTTGACTTTTTCGTTCTTTTGTGCCAAGACAAAAGGACATAAACACATCAATCATATCAAATAAAACAGTAACTTTAAACTATGGATCTTTTTAATGAAAAAACCGACTGGGCACAAGCCTTAAAACCGTTACTCGCAAAATACAGAGGCGCAAAACATCCGCTGGAATATAAAAACATATACCAGTTACTGGTAATGGTAGTACTTTCGGCACAAGACAGTGATGCACATATCAATAAGGTAGCACCAAAATTCTTTAAGGAATTTCCTGACATGAAATCACTTGCAAAAGCCAATACCGAACAGCTTACCGCAATACTTAGCGAAGTACGATTCCACGGAAACAAAATAGCATGGTTGCAGGATATAGCCTCTACCGTAAAAGAAGATAAAAACATCCCAATGACCATGAAAGAGCTAACCGCCCTGAAAGGTGTTGGGCGAAAATCGGCAAATGTAATAATGCGAGAATCCGGTGTGCCGGTAGAAGGTATAATGGCCGACTTACACGTTATACGCGTAGCTCCCCGATTAGGGATTGCACAGGGTAAAGATGCCATTAAAATTGAAAAACAAATGATGGAAGCACTACCACGTGACATGTGGGCAGATGCTGGAATGGCAATTTCCTACCTGGGTCGTGAAACATGCCGACCAAGCAATCCTAAACATAGCGAATGTATTATGAAAGACGTTTGCGAATACTACCAAACCGAAAAGAAGTAATCGTTATAAACCTGAAAACCAAAACTTTATATTTGGTTCATTTATACCGTGACAAAAGGGCAATAAAACGACACATCATAAAACAAAAAAAGAGAGGCATTAACCTCTCTTTTTCAGTAACTATATAATAATATATATTAAGAATATATCTTTATCAGTTTTCCCTCTCCGGTAAACGATGCCGTTAGGCCAATACCATCCTGAGTTTTCATATCCAGCCTATAGTTTCCT
The DNA here is from genome assembly GCF_046000485.1 of Flavobacterium rhizophilum. Taxonomy (NCBI): domain Bacteria; kingdom Pseudomonadati; phylum Bacteroidota; class Flavobacteriia; order Flavobacteriales; family Flavobacteriaceae; genus Flavobacterium; species Flavobacterium rhizophilum. The sequence continues at coordinate 1,101 of NZ_JBELQB010000010.1, read as the reverse complement.
TTATCCGATTTATAGGCTTTAACTACCTTATAATCTCCATAATCCTTATGGATATTATCCATTACTTCCTTAGGTATTTCACTAATCTTAATTTCTTTATATTCGTTCTCCTGTTCATAAAATACAACAGAATCATTATAATGAACAGTAACCGATGCGGTTGCAGTAAAAGCAGCTATCAGCATCGCTGAAGCAAAAATCAGTTTTTTCATGTTTAGCTATTTAGTTAGTTGAATCTATCCAAAGTTACAACATACAACCTCACGCTATATTAAAATATTGCTAAAGTTTAAAAATGATATCCTATACGAAAACGTAAATTAAGTACAGCACCATCCTGAGCTTTATAGGTATAACCATTTTTTGTAAACTTAAAAGCATGGCTATAACCAATACCAACTCCGGTTTCATAATCAAAATGCTTTCCAAGTGTCCTTCTTATACCCCAAGTAGGAATCACCGATACAATAGGTCGTTTATAAAATTTATAATCATCGTTTGTACTAACAACAAACCAATCAGGTGCAAACGAAGTATCCAGTGATAAGTAATTAGCTCTATTCCCTTTAATATCCTTGCCTTTTCTTACTCTGCGGTTAAGATTATAATACCACCTCGGTTCTGCTCTTACAATTGGAGTAAGTAAAAGTCCACCTTCGGTACCTCCGTAAAAGGAAGATTTGAACCAAACACCTCCGTTAAGGCCGGCTTCAGTTCGAAGAGTTAACTGATTAGCCATTTTAAATTCATAATATGCCCATACTCCAAGCCCGGCCTGAACTCCTATAATTTCTTTCTCTACACTAGGTTTTTGTTCTTCTTTTTCCTGAGCATTCATTTTTCCTGCACATAGTAAGGCGATCAGGGTTAATCCTAACAGTTTGTTTTTCATAGGTTTAATTGGTTAATGATTTGTAATATAGTAAGATTTATATCTTTTTTAATACGAAAAATCAAACACTATGCCTCTTTTAAAAAATATGGACTAAAAACCGAATATTTTTTAGTGCAAACACCAAACCTATATAAAAACAAAAAACCCTATCCATTAAAGGATAGGGTTTTTAAAAGAAAGGCAGTGTCATACTCTCCCACAAATTG